>CAYVIS010000421.1:0-1000 GCA_964451565.1 uncultured Neisseria sp. | reverse complement strand
CGAAGCACCAGCCGTTGCAGTGAAACAGCGGCAGCGTCCACAGGTAAACGGGGTGTTTGGGCATATCCCAGTTGAGGATGTTGGAGAGCGCATTGATGGCGGCACCGCGGTGGCTGTAAACCACGCCTTTGGGGTTGCCGGTGGTGCCGGAAGTGTAGCTCAGCGTGATGGCGTCCCATTCGTCTTGCGGCCAAATCCAGTTATCGTCGTCCTCGGCGCTTTGCAGCAGGCTTTCGTAATCGGTGTCGCCGTAATGCGGTGCGTCGATGGGGCAGAGGGCATCATCGACACGCACGATATAAAGATTGGGAATGCGGCTTTTGATGTAGGGCACCAAGCCGATGAATTCGCTGTCAATCAGTAAAACATGCGCTTCGCCGTGTTGCAGGCAAAATACGATGCCATCGGCGTCGAGGCGGGTGTTGATGGCATTGAGCACGCCGCCCGACATCGGCACGCCGAAATGCGCTTCCACCATCGCCGGGGTATTGGGCAGCAGCGCTGCGACGGTCACGCCGCGCTCAACGCCGAGCTGGCGCAATGCGCCTGCCAGCTTGCGGCAGCGTAAATCGGTTTCTGCCCAGGTTTGCTGCAGGCCGCCGTGGATGATGGCGGTGCGCTTGCCATACACTTCGGCGGCACGGCGCAGATAGTCGATGGGCGAGAGCGGGATATAGTTGGCGGCATTTTTGCCCAAGCCGGTGTCGAAGTCGGTCATGCGGATTCTCCTCTGTGATGCTTTGTGTTTGTTTTGTCATGTTTTTAACATCAAACAGCGGTTTTGTCTTATCACTTATTTTGATGGCGAAAATCAGCTGTTTGGATAAGATAAGGCCGTCTGAATATTGGCGTTCAGACGGCCTTGGTGTTTGGCGGCGAGGGTAGGGCAGGCGTTTTGAGGCCGCCAATAGAAAAACCGCAGCTTCAACAAGCTGCGGTTTTCAAATTGGAGCGGGTGGCGGGAATCGAACCCGTAACCTTCAGCTTGGGAAGCTGCTGC
>CAYVIS010000420.1:0-1008 GCA_964451565.1 uncultured Neisseria sp. | reverse complement strand
ACATCACCGGCGCGCTGCGCGATATGGTGCAAAACCACCTGATGCAGATGCTGTGTATGACCGCGATGGAAGCGCCTGCCAGCCTCAACGCCGATGCCGTGCGCGATGAGAAGCTGAAAGTGATTAAATCACTGAAAACGCTCACGTCTGCTGATGTTGATTTGAACGTGGTGCGCGGCCAATATGCTGCTGCCGAAAAAGACGGCAAAGCGCTGAACGGTTATCTGCAAGAGCCGCATGTGCCCGCCGACAGCCGCACCGAAACCTATGTTGCCATCAAAGCCGAAATCGACAACCCTCGCTGGGCAGGTGTGCCGTTTTACCTGCGCACCGGCAAACGCATGGCCGGTAAAGTGGCCGAAATCGTGCTCAATTTCCGCGATTTGGACAACCATATTTTCGACGGCAGCGTGGCTGCGCCCAACCGCTTGGTGATTGAATTGCAGCCGAGCGAATCCATCCGCCTCTATACGCAGGTGAAAACGCCGGGCGCAGGCAACCATGTCGAAACCGCGCCGCTGGTGCTGGACATGGGCAAAGCCATCGAAGGCCGCCGCGCCGAAGCCTACGAGCGCCTGCTGCTGGACGTAATCAACGGCAAACTGGCCTTGTTCAACCGCCGCGACGAACTCGAAGCAGCGTGGGAATGGGTGATGCCGATTATGGAAAACTGGATAAACACGCCGATGCCGCCGTATGAGTACGCCGCCGACAGCTGGGGGCCGAAAGCCGCGCAAGAGCTGCTGGCGCGCAACGGCGATGTTTGGCACGAAGAGCAATAATCCGTTTCAGACGGCCTTTTGTTAGTTGATATAGTGGATTAGGTTGAATCAAGACAAGGCGGGACAGATTTACTTGGTGCTTCAGCACCTTAGTAAATCGTTCTCTTTGAGTGGAGCCGCAGACAGTACACCCAGTACGGCAAGGCGAGGCAACGCTGTATTGGTTCAACCTAATCCACTATAGGCCGTCTGAAAGCAAAAATTCAGATAGATAAAGGAAATGCGT
>CAYVIS010000419.1:0-1024 GCA_964451565.1 uncultured Neisseria sp. | reverse complement strand
AAAGAAACTCTCCATCGGCGCATTGTCCCAACAATTACCTTTGCGCGACATGCTTTGGGTAATCTCCGCATCTGCCAATTGCTGACGGTAAGCGCGACAGCGGTATAACACACCTTGGTCGGAATGCAGTGTCGGTTTGCACTCCCCCAGCTGCACCACTGCCTGCGACAGCATGGTTAAAACCATCTCGCTGTTCGGGCTGCGCGACAGATGATAGCTGCGGATTTCGCGGTTATACAAATCCAGTATCGGCGACAGATACAGCTTTTTGCCGTTGCACTTGAACTCGGTAACATCGGTCAGCCACTTTTCATCAGGCTTCTTAGCCGTAAAGTTGCGCTTCAATACATTTTCAGATACTTCCCCCATTGCCGGCGGATAGTATTTCCTCTTGGCTCTGACGCACGCTTTCAAATCCATCTTCCGCATCAGCCGCGCGACTTTCTTGACGTTCCATGATAATGCGGCGGCAATGCGTCTCTGTCCGTAACGCCCTTTGTGTTGCCGGTAAACGGCGAGTACGGTTGCCATATCCGCCTGATCTTTATCGGGCTGCTGATTGCCGGCTTTGCTGAAGTAAAAACTGCTTTTGCTGATGCCGGCAGATTGGCGAAGGTATTTCAACGGATGCGCCGCCCTCAATCCTTCGATGAGGCGGGCTTTTGTTTGGTTGCTGTTTGGCTCTTTATCAGAGCATCTAACTTTTTTAGATAGGCGTTCTCCGCTCTGAGGTAGCCAGCTTCTTCCAGCAGCTCTGCCTGTGTTTTTTCGGTATCGGGCTTGTCGGCGATAAAGGGGTTTTTGCGTGGTTTTTTAGTCATGGTGCTTTGTGGATGTTCCAACGCTTCGATGCCTGAGTGCTCGTAGGCGGCAATCCATCGGCGCAGGTGGGTTCGGGATACTTGAAGCTCGTCGGCGGTGCGCTGTTGGCTTCTGAGTGCATAATAACGCATCACGGCGTGGTGTTTGAAGTGTAGGGTATATTTGGCCATAAGAAAACTGTACCTTAGTGGGTTGGAGGGGG
>CAYVIS010000418.1:0-1028 GCA_964451565.1 uncultured Neisseria sp. | reverse complement strand
TTTTTTGCGGGTTTACAATTTTCGCCAGCGCCGCCATGCGCGGGTCGGGCACTTCAACGATGCCGACGTTCGGTTCGATGGTGCAGAAAGGATAGTTGGCCGCTTCGATGCCTGATTGGGTCAGCGCGTTGAACAGGGTGGATTTACCCACGTTGGGCAGGCCGACGATACCGCATTTTAAGCTCATGATTGGTTTCCTGAAATTGGGCAGATTGATTAACGCGCGATTATAGCATAATTCGTGTGACTGCCCGTGTAGAGGCCGTCTGAAAGCGATGTCGCCCTTTTCAGACGGCCTCGTTTGGCCGATGTTTGAAATCATTCAAATAGAGCAATTCACCTAATCGCTTTTTTTGATTATGCTGCACCAACCGCAAGACACACAAGCTGCGGATAACAAAGGAGAAATCATGAAGAAATTAATCATTTTAAGCGCACTCATCAGCCCACTGGCATTCGCCCAAGGCATCGAGGGCAAATGGCGTACCATCGACGATGAAACCGGCAAACCCAAAGCGGTGGTGCAAATCAGCCAAAACGGCGGCGTGTATAGCGGCAAAATCGTGGCGCTGGCCGACGGCGTGAAAAACGAATGCCCCGCCTGCAAACCCGCCAAACCGCTTATCGGCCTCACCGTTCTGACCGGTTTAAAAGAAAAAGGCGGCAAATATGAAGGCGGCAAAATTTACGACCCGAAAAGCGGTAAAACCTACAGCGCCAAAGCCGAAACAGCAGGCGGCGGCAAGTCGCTGAAAGTGCGCGGCTATTTGGGCGTGTCGGCGCTGGGGCGCACGCAGACTTGGCAGCGGGCGGATTAATTGGTTTGTATCTATACAAAGGCCGTCTGAAACCTTTTCAGACGGCCTTTATCTTTAAAAATACACAACTTATTTAAACAGCAAAATCAACACCAGCGCCACCGCAATCACCGCCAACCACAGGCTTTGCCTTTGTTGGATTTTCACCAGATGCACATAAGCATCGCGCATTTCCTGCTGGCGGTTTTCATCCACCAGCATATTCAATTT
>CAYVIS010000417.1:0-1032 GCA_964451565.1 uncultured Neisseria sp. | reverse complement strand
TAAATTAAATAAAAGCCGTCTGAAAGATTTCAGACGGCCTCAGAAATGCAACAATCCGCTATAACGGCAGCTGGGAAGTGAGCTTCACTTGTTGCAGGGGAATATCGGTTTTGATGTTTTGCACGCCGGGAATGCGGGTAAGGTGTTCGATTTGGAAGCGGCGGTAGTCTTCCAAATCGGCGGCCACCACCCGCAACAGAAAATCGCTGTCGCCCGCCATCAAATGACATTCCAACACCTGCGCCAATGCGCGCACGGCTTCGGTGAAGCCCTCCACCACCGCCGCATCCTGGCTTTTCAACCACACCCGCGCAAACACGGTAAAGCCCATGCCCACTTTGGCGGCGTTGAGCTGCGCCGTATAGCACTCGATAATACCCGCCTCTTCTAGCAATCTTACCCGCCGGAGGCAGGGCGACGGCGACAGGCCGACCTGTTTCGCTAATTCGATATTTTGCAGCTTGCCGTCGCGTTGCAGGGCGGCAAGAATTTTACGGTCGATGGCATCCAGCTTCACTTGGCACTCAATTTCATTTTTAAGATTAAAAATAGTTTCTAATGCCGATTTTATCCAAAAATAAAGCATATACGCAATCCGATTTTAGCCGCATCCGTTTATAATAAGCGCCTCTTCAAAGGAACGTTTATGCAGCCCACCTCTTCCGTCTCCCCGCTCCCATCCGCACAAACTGCCTCGCCCCAAACCGAATTCCGCCGCGGCATCAAAGACTGTTTGCCGGTATTAATCGGCATGATTCCGTTTGCGCTGATTTTGGGCGTGCAGGGCGCGAAAAAAGGCATGAGTGTGCTGGAAATGCCGCTGATGACCGGGCTGAATTTCGCCGGTGGCTCCGAATTTGCCGCCGTCGGCCTGTGGGGCAATCCGCTGCCCTCGCTGCTGATTATCCTGATGACGTTTATGATTAACACGCGCCATATCCTGATGGGCGCGGCGCTGTCACCTTATATGCGCAATGTGCCGCTGAAAAAAGCCCTGCCCGCGCTGTTTTTCATGACCGATGAAAGCTGGGC
>CAYVIS010000416.1:0-1033 GCA_964451565.1 uncultured Neisseria sp. | reverse complement strand
TCGAGCTCAACCGCAATCCGGAAAACTTCTTTGCCGATGTGGAACAAGCCGCGTTTGCGCCGAGCAATCTCGTGCCCGGCATCAGCGTATCGCCCGACAAAATGCTGCAAGCGCGCCTGTTTAACTATGCCGATGCGCAACGCTACCGCTTGGGCGTGAACCATCATCAGATTCCGGTAAATGCCGCCCGCTGCCCGGTGCACAGTAATGCCCGCGACGGCCAAGGTCGTGTCGACGGCAACTACGGCAGCGCGCCGCATTACGAGCCCAACAGCTTCGGCCAATGGCAGGAGCAGGCGCAATATGCCGAGCCGCCGCTGAAAATCAATGGTGATGCAGCCCATTGGAATTACCGTGAAGACGACAGCGATTACTTCAGCCAACCGCGCGCGCTGTTTCGCTTGATGAAACCCGAGCAGCAACAAGCCCTGTTTGACAACACCGCTGCCGCCATGGGCGATGCGCCGGATTTCATCAAATACCGCCACATCCGCAACTGCAACGCCTGCGATCCCGCTTATGGCGAAGGCGTGGCCAAAGCCCTCGGCCTGACTGTGGCCGATGCCCAAGCTGCCCGTGCGAATGACCCGGCGCTCGGTCACCCCGGCTTGCTGTAAAGCAAAGGGATTCCGCTATTTTTACCGAACCGAAAGGAGCGCAAAATGAGTATGTGGAGCGACATCGGTGAATTGCTGATGGAAAAAATCCGCGACTATCGCCCTGCTTGGGCGGATGAAGAAGCGGAATAAGCAGGCTTGAATCAAAGGCCGTCTGAAAGGTTTATGCTTTCAGACGGCCTGAGACCTTTGCAAAATATATTTTTCCTTGAAAATAGCCAATAAACCCGTCATTCCGGCGCAGGCCGGAATCCAGTTACCGAAATTCAGCTTGTTGATTTTAAATTAGCTTCAAGCGGAAAATGGATTCCGGCCTGCGCCGGAATGACGGAATTTAGTCATTTGGCGATGATTCACATAGTATAGTTGATTAGAATTAAAATAGTACATCAATACATTTTCAAGATTACCGTATT
>CAYVIS010000415.1:0-1044 GCA_964451565.1 uncultured Neisseria sp. | reverse complement strand
GCAGCCGCCCAATCGTCGAGCTGGCGGAAAACCAAAGCCAGGACAACAAGCTTTTGGATTCGGTTTCCGCACTAAGCATCACCATTCCGCCGCTGCGCAGCCAACCGGACGACATCGTTTTTCTGGTTGACCAGATTCTGACCGAGTTGGCCGAAACCCAAAAAATCCCGCCGGTCAAGTTCAGTACCGCCGCCCTCAACATTCTGCGTCAATACGACTGGCCGGGTAATCTCGAACAGCTGCGCAGCGTGGTCAAAAACCTCACCCTCACAGCAGATGGCGATGAAGTCACCGAGCAGGCAGTCAACAATGTATTGGGGCAACTCTCACAATCTCCGGCATCAGAAATTGTGGGCGGCTTCAACTTCAACATGCCCCTGCGCGAGTTGCGCGAAGAATTGGAACGGCGCTACTTCGAATACCACATCGCCCAAGAAGGCCAAAACATGAGCCGCGTGGCGCAAAAAGTGGGGCTGGAGCGCACCCACCTTTACCGCAAGCTGAAGCAGCTCGGCATTCATTTTTCCCGTCGCGGCAGCAGCGACAAACAGGGTGATGAATAACCGCTGATTGATGCCCATAAAATCACAGGCCGTCTGAAAGCATTTCAGACGGCCTGTGACCTTTGCAAAATTCCTATTAAATCACCGAAAAACCACCTCACCCCCGTCATTCCGGCGCAGGCCGGAATCTATTCCTCATGCAAAGTCACTTTAAAATCAAAAAACTAAATCTCAGTAAATGGATTCCGGCCTGCGCCGGAATGACGGGTTTATGAGCTATTTCCAAAGAAAAATGTATTTTGAAAAGGTCTCGGCCTGTATTATTTATAGTGACTTAGAAATAAAACAGTTCTATACATTCAGATGGCTGAGCTTGTTGAAGCCATTCTTAACACACGGAATGGCTTCGACAGGCTCAGCCGCCTGCACTGATTCCACAATACATTAATGTGCCGATTGAACTCTAAATACGATATTACCGCATTCAATCAAACGCCAACGCCCACAATTTGCGCGCGCCTTCCGCAAAGGCCGTCTGAAA
>CAYVIS010000414.1:0-1053 GCA_964451565.1 uncultured Neisseria sp. | reverse complement strand
AATTGACATTTCACAAGTGACTTGTTTGATTCAGGACTACCGTCTGCGTAGGGCGTTTGCAAACAAGTTGCAGACAATTAAATGAAACATCCCTACGGTCTTGGACATCTACTTAAAAATAAGTAGCCCACAACAGACGGCCTCTCCAAGTGAAGGCCGTCTGAAGAATACTTTTAGCCGTTGATGCTGGAAGTATCGACGCGCACGCCCAGACCCATGGTGCTGGAAACGGCAACTTTTTTCAAATACTGGCCTTTAGCGGCAGCCGGTTTGGCTTTCACAATGGCGTCCAGCAAAGCATCGAAGTTTTCACGCAAATCGGCTTCGGCAAAAGAAGCACGGCCGATGGTGGCATGTACGATACCGGCTTTATCGGTACGGTATTGAACCTGACCGGCTTTAGCGTTTTTCACCGCTTCGGCAACGTTCGGGGTGACAGTGCCTACTTTCGGGTTCGGCATCAGGCCACGCGGACCCAAGATGGTACCCAATTGACCCACGATACGCATCGCATCCGGAGAAGCAATCACCACATCGAAGTTCAGGTTGCCGGCTTTTACTTCTGCAGCCAGATCTTCAAAGCCCACAATGTCGGCGCCGGCTTCTTTAGCGGCTTCGGCATTCGCACCTTGGGTGAACACAGCCACGCGGGTGGTTTTACCGGTACCCTTGGGCAATACAACAGAGCCACGAATCACTTGATCTGATTTACGCGGATCCACACCCAGGTTAAATGATACGTCAACAGACTCATCAAATTTGGCAGTGGCCGCAGTTTTTACTGCAGCGATTGCTTCATCAATAGCATACAATTTATTGGCTTCAACAGAAGCGCGCAAAGCTTTCAAACGTTTAGATACTTTTGCCATGATTACGCCTCCACATCCAAGCCCATTGAACGGGCGCTACCCGCAATAATGCGCACGCACGCATCCAAGTCCGCACCGGTCAGGTCGGGTTGTTTGGTTTTGGCGATTTCTTCCAATTGCGCACGGGTCACTTTACCTACTTTGTTGGTCAGCGGGTTAGAGCTGCC
The DNA here is from genome assembly GCA_964451565.1 of uncultured Neisseria sp. Lineage (GTDB taxonomy): Bacteria > Pseudomonadota > Gammaproteobacteria > Burkholderiales > Neisseriaceae > Neisseria. Next base: position 17 of record CAYVIS010000414.1, on the reverse strand, counting down.
TTTTTGCAGACCGGCTG
>CAYVIS010000413.1:0-1054 GCA_964451565.1 uncultured Neisseria sp. | reverse complement strand
CCGTCTGAAAACTTAGGCCGTCTGAAAACTTAGGCCGTCTGAAAACTTAGGCCGTCTGAAAACCTCGCTGCGCTCGGTTTTCAGACGGCTTGTTGATTCAGCCCGCTATCAGGCTGAACGGACAGCCGCTCAACGCTTCGGCAGCTTCACCACCACCGTATTGGCCAGATAATCCTGCAGCGTGCGCCGGTCTCTGGTCTCATTAAATAGCATCACCACACACACCAGCGTAAACGCCAGCGACACCAGATTGGCAATGCTCTCCGCCATCTCTACCGCACCGCCGCTCAGCAACACCGCCAAATAACCCGCAATGGAAGCCACCACAACCGCCAGCAGGTTGTAAACCATCTCGCGCATCATCACCGTGCCCCAGAAGCCCGGATTGCGGCCATCGGTGCGCAACACGCGGATATTCATGATTTTTTTGCCGATAGATTGACCGTCGCGCGCCATCCACCACAATTGCAGCGCCGTATAAACCAACACCACCACCGCGCCGCCGATCAGCCAAGGCCCCGACCAATCGCTCGCCATCAGCGCCTCCATTTCATCCGCTCCCTGCGCCCGTGCCTCATAGCCGCCAACCGGCCACAACACCGCACCCATCAGCGGCACAAAAGCCAACACCGACAACACAATATTCCACAAATAAGCCGCCATACGCCGCCCCGGCGATGCCAAAACCACATCCACCGTTTCCTCTACCGACGGCAACGCCGCGCCGCCCATATTCCATTCGTTCATCATTTTCTCCCAATTAACCGGCAAGCTGTATCGTTTCCGCCGCATCATACCCACAAATAAGGCCGCCTGCCGCCATTTACAATATTTTTTTTGCAATCAGCAATAAAAACCTTTACTTTCCGGCCGCAAAGAGTTAAAACAAATTCCTTAACATCATAAACATTTTGTAAACAATTTTGCCTCAAGGAGCACCCGTAATGAAAGTAGGATTCGTAGGCTGGCGCGGCATGGTCGGCTCGGTATTGATGCAGCGCATGCAGGAAGAAAACGACTTCGCCCATATCCCCGAAGCCGTGTTTTTCACCAC
>CAYVIS010000412.1:0-1072 GCA_964451565.1 uncultured Neisseria sp. | reverse complement strand
CGGTAATCCAGCCCCAACACCGCCGCCAGCCCGTGCGCCAGCGTGGTTTTGCCCACACCGGGCACGTCTTCCAGCAGCACATGGCCGCCGGCGAGAATGGCGGCGAAAAGCTGCTTGAGTGTATTTTCCTTGCTTAAAATCAGCGTGTTGAGCTGCTGCAATGCGTTTTGGATAGCGGGATTCATAAGTAGCGTTTTTCCGGACAATAAACAGGCCGTCTGAAACTTTCAGACGGCCTCATCAATCAGGCGGCTAATCATTTCCAAACGGCATCGTATTTTAACACAAGGCCGTCTGAACGCCGCCGTTTTATTCCACGCGCATCAGCGGCTGATGTCTTCCAGCGTGCGCCCTTTCGTTTCCTCGCCCAGCAGCAGAATCACCGCCACCACCGCCAGCAACACGCCGGTAAACATGATGAAGATTTTGCCGAAGCCGCCGCTGCCGCCCATCATCGCCGCCACCGCCATCGGTGCCAGAATACCGCCGACACGCCCGACCGCGCCTGCCCAGCCCGAGCCGAACGCGCGGAAACGCACGGGATACAGCTCCGGCGTGTAGGTGTACAACACACCCCACGCGCCCAAGTTGAAAAACGACATCAAACTGCCCCACAACATGATTTCGGTCACACTCGCGCTCTGGCCAAAGAAATACGCGCACACCGCACAGGCAAACAAAAAGCCCGCCAGCGTGGCCTTACGGCCGATTTTTTCCACCAGCACCGCCGCCGCAAAATAGCCCGGCAGTTGCGCCAAAATCATCACTAACACATATTCAAACGTTTTCACCACCGTATAGCCCTGCTCCACCAAAAGCTTCGGCAGCCAAGTGAAAATACCGTAATACGAAAACACAATGCCAAACCAAATCAGCCACAGCATCAATGTGCGCTTGGCAAACGGCGGCTGCCACAGCTGGCCGAAACGCGGCAGCTCTGCAGGTTGCGCCTGCGCCACCTGCGCCTGCGGCACCACCGGCACGCCCGCTTCCGCCTCCAAACGGCTCACCAACGCATGCGCCTCATCGATGCGGCCTTTGTTAATCAGATACGGCACCGATTCGGGAATGT
>CAYVIS010000411.1:0-1073 GCA_964451565.1 uncultured Neisseria sp. | reverse complement strand
CTTTTTTGTAGCGCAAGAGGCTGTACGGATCGGCTTGTTGTGCTTCCAAAACCATAACGTTGGGCAGGTTACGTGAAGACAGGTAAACGTTTTCATCCAATTGCTTGGTGATGAACAATACTTGCTCCAAGCCCAAGTTTTTCACTTGCTCGGCAAATTCTTTGGTTTTCGGAGTGGCAGCAGACAATTCGTCGATAACAAACAAGCGCTCGTCGCGAACCAGTTGCGACAGAATCGCAGCCATACCGGCGCGGTACATCTTACGGTTTACTTTTTGAGTAAAGTTTTCAGACGGCTTGTTCGGGAACGCGCGGCCACCGCTGCGCCAGATCGGAGAAGAAGTCATACCAGAACGCGCGCGGCCGGTGCCTTTTTGGCGCCACGGTTTTTTGGTAGAGTGTTTTACTTCTGCACGGGTTTTTTGAGCACGGTTGCCTGAGCGGGCGTTTGCCAAGAAGGCAGTAACCAGCTGGTGAACCAGCGCCTCATTGTATTCACGGGCAAACAGGGCATCAGAAGCATTCAAGCTGCCTGATACTTGGCCTTTTGCGTCAATTACTTTCAATTCCATTACGCACCTACTTTCACGCTAGGACGCACCACGACGTCGCTATTAACGGAACCGGGCACAGCACCTTTAACCAACAGCAATTGGCGTTCTGCGTCTACACGCACAACTTCCAAGCATTGAACGGTTGATTTGGTGTTACCGTATTGACCGGCCATACGTTTACCCGGGAATACACGACCCGGATCTTGTGCCTGGCCGATTGAACCGGGCACGCGATGCGAACGTGAGTTACCGTGTGAAGTACGTTGAGAACCGAAGTTGTGACGTTTGATGGTACCAGAGAAACCTTTACCTTTAGAGGTGCCGGTCACATCGACCAATTGGCCTGCTTCAAACATGGCAACAGTAATTTCGTCGCCAGCTTTCAACTCACCCAACTTCTCTTCAGTCAAAGCAAATTCAACCAAACCGCGACCTGCTTCCACACCCGCTTTAGCAAAGTGACCTGCTTCGGTTTTATTGACACGATTGGCTTTTTTCTGACCAAAGGTAACTTGAACGG
>CAYVIS010000410.1:0-1083 GCA_964451565.1 uncultured Neisseria sp. | reverse complement strand
GGTGTACTGTCTGCGGCTCCCCGCCTTGTCCTGATTCAAATCTAATCCACTATATCATAACATTTTTTGCGGTTTGAGGCCGTCTGAAAAAGGCCGTCTGAAACGCAATGGTTTCAGACGGCCTTGGCGTATGTGTCGGCATCAACCGCCGGTGAGCGCCATCACGCGGATGATTTTGTGCGGGTTTTCCACAAATTCATGTTTTTCCGGCTTCATCTGCATGGCGTTGCGGATGGCTTGTTCCAATTCGGCATCGCTGCAGCCGTCGCGCAGCAGCTCGCGCAGCGGCACTTTGTCTTCCTGCCCCAAACATAAATGGATGTTGCCGGTGGCGGAGAGGCGCACGCGGTTGCAGGTGGCGCAGAAATGCTGGCTCATCGGCGTAATCAGGCCGAGGGTGAAATCGCCGCTGCCGCTTTGCCAATAGCGCGCGGGGCCGCCGCCGATTTTGCCCTCAAACGGTGTAAGGCCGAATTTCTGCTGCAATTCGGCGAGCACGGGCTGCAGGCTTACTTTGGCGTGCGCCTGACCGGTGCTGCCCATCGGCATGGCTTCGATGAGGTTGAGGATGAAGCCGTTTTCAATGCAGAAGGCGACCATGTCGTCCAAATCGGTATCATTAATGCCTTTGAGCGGCACCATATTGATTTTGATGCGCTCGAAACCGGCATCTTTGGCGGTTTTGATGCCCTCGAGCACTTGCGGCAGGCAGTCGCTGCCGGTGATGTCTTTCACACAGTCGCCGCGCAGCGAATCGAGGCTGATGTTGAGGCGGCGCACGCCGGCGGCGCGCAATTCGTGCGCCTGTTTGCCCAATTGGGTGCCGTTGGTGGTGAGGGAAATGTCTTCGACGCCGGGCTGGCGGTTGATTTCGGCGGCCAAATCGGCCAAGCCTTTGCGCAGCAGCGGCTCGCCGCCGGTGAGGCGGAAGCGCTTGGTGCCCAGCCGTGCAAACGCGGCGGCCACGCGACCGAGCTCTTCGATGGTGAGCCATTCTTTGGGAATGGAAAACCCTTTGAAGCCTTTGGGCAGGCAGTAGGTGCAGCGCAAATCGCAACGGTCGGTTACGGAAATGCGCAGGTA
>CAYVIS010000409.1:0-1102 GCA_964451565.1 uncultured Neisseria sp. | reverse complement strand
TCACCTTAAATCGGTTTTGCCAGTTAGAATAGCATTTATTTTAACCTGAAAACCATCATGCAACGACAAACCGAATTAAAAAAATGGCTGGCCGCACAATTTCCCGAACAAAGCTTCGAATTGAGCTTCGCCGCGGCCGATGCCGATTTCCGCCGCTATTTCCGCGCCACCTTTTCAGACGGCCATACTGTTATCTGCATGGATGCGCCGCCCGACAAAATGAGCGTGGCGCCTTATTTGAAAGTGCAGAAGCTGTTTGACATGGTGAATGTGCCGCAAGTTCTCGCCGTTGATGAAGCGCAAGGCTTTATGGCGCTTTCCGATTTGGGTAACACCACGTTTTTGGCCGCCATGCAGCACGACACGCGCGACATCGTGCACAAAACCCTGCTGCTCGAAGCGATTGACGAATTGGTGGTGCTTCAAAAAGCCAGCCGCGCGGGCGAATTGCCCGAATACGACCGCGAAGTGATGTTGCGCGAAATCAACCTGTTTCCCGACTGGTTTGTCGCCAAAGAGCTGGGTAAACCCCTCAACTTCAAACAGCGCCAATGGTGGCAGCAAACCGTCGATACCCTGTTGCCGCCGCTGTTGGCACAACCGCAAGTGTATGTGCACCGCGATTTCATCGTGCGCAACCTGATGCTCACCAACGGCCGCCCCGGCGTGCTCGATTTCCAAGATGCGCTCTACGGTCCGATTACTTACGACCTCGTGTCGCTGCTGCGCGATGCGTTTATCGAATGGGAAGAAGAATTCGTGCTCGATTTGGTGATTCGTTATTGGGAAAAAGCGCGTGCCGCCGGTTTGCCGGTGGATGCTGATTTTGATGCTTTCTACCGCAGCTTTGAATGGATGGGCGTGCAACGCCATCTGAAAGTGGCCGGTATTTTTACGCGCTTGTATTACCGTGACGGCAAAGACAAATACCGCCCCGAAATCCCGCGTTTCCTCAACTACCTGCGCCGCGCTAGCCGCCGTTACAACGATTTGGCACCGCTATATGCCTTGTTGGTGGACTTGGTGGGCGATGATGAATTGGAAACGGGGTTTACGTTTTAAGTTTTAAAATTGTGTTGAGGCCGTCTGAAAGAAAGTTCAG
>CAYVIS010000408.1:0-1111 GCA_964451565.1 uncultured Neisseria sp. | reverse complement strand
TTTGTCCCTTAGCGAAGATTGTCTCAGAAATAGCCTGAAATTTGTCCCTTACCCCAAAAAAAACAAAAAGGCCGTCTGAATGTTTTCAGACGGCCTGATACCGTGACAAATCCGATGCCTGCCGCTTCTGCTCAACCAGATGCCTGCCAAGCGGCAGCGGTATTGCGCAGAAACAGCTATGCCGACAACAGCTTACAAACCGATTTTCTCCAACACATAATCAATGTCTTTATCGCCCCTGCCCGATAAATTCACCAATAGGCGCTTATCGGCAGGCAGCTCGGCGGCGCGGCGCAGGGCGTAGGCGAGCGCGTGCGCCGATTCGAGCGCGGGGATGATGCCTTCTTCGCGCGACAGAGCCAAGAATGCCGCCAAACATTCTTCATCGGTGGCGCTTTCATAACGGGCGCGGCCGCTGTCTTTCAGGAAGCAATGTTGTGGGCCGACACCGGGGTAATCGAGGCCGGAAGCGATGGAATGCACGGCGGCGGGGTTGCCTGCTTCGTCTTGCAGAAAATAGCAGTGGAAACCTTGGATGATGCCCGGTTTGCCCAGCGTCATGGTGGCAGCATGGCGGCCGGGTTTGTCCAAGCCCTCGCCTGCCGGTTCCACGCCGACCAGCGCCACATCAGCATCGTCGATAAAGGCGTTGAACAAGCCTGCCGCATTGGAGCCGCCACCCACGCAGGCCACCACTTCATCGGGCAGGCCGCCGTAAGCCGTTTGAAATTGTTCGCGTGCTTCGTGGCCGACGATGCTTTGGAAATAGGCCACCATTTCGGGATATGGCGCGGGGCCGACCACCGAACCGATGGCAAACATGCTGTCTTTAAAATCTGCCATATAGGCGCGGAAAGCACTGTCGACCGCTTCTTTGAGCGTACCCGCACCTTCCGACACCGGCACCAGCTTGGCACCGAGAATCTTCATGCGCGACACATTCGGATGCTCTTTGGCAATATCGACCACGCCCATGTGGATTTCACATTCCAGCCCCAACAAAGCCGCCGCCGTTGCCAGCGCCACACCGTGTTGCCCCGCGCCGGTTTCGGCAATCACTTTTTTCTTGCCGAGTTTTTTCGCCAGCAGCACTTCGCCGATGCAGTGGTTG
>CAYVIS010000407.1:0-1111 GCA_964451565.1 uncultured Neisseria sp. | reverse complement strand
ATTTCGACCACCTCGCCAAAATCTACGATGAAGCCCATCCGCGGGCAAAACGGAAAAAATAAACATATAGAGACCTTTGCAAAATTGCGATTACACCACCACTAAGTTACTCCACTCCGTCATTCCGGCGTAGGCCGGAATCCACTCTTCGCACAAAACTAATTTGAAATCAACAAATTGAATTTTGGTAGATGGATTCCGGCCTACGCCGGAATGACGGGGTTATTGATTATTTTCAGAAGAAAAAGTATTTTGCAAAGGCCTCATATAGTGAATTAAATTTGAACCAGTACAGCGTTGGGCTCGCCTTGCCGTACTAGGTGTACTGTCTGCGGCTGCCTTGATTCAAATTTAATCCACTATAAAAAAGCCGTCTGAAACCAAAAAGTTTCAGACGGCCTTTAACAAAACAATCGCTTAGTTAGGCATCAATATTCTGCGCCACCAAAGCATTGTTTTCGATAAACGCGCGGCGCGGTTCGACTTCATCACCCATCAGCGTCACGAATACTTCGTCGGCGGCGATGGCGTCTTCGATGCGCACTTTCAGCAGGCGGCGTACGGCGGGATCCATGGTGGTTTCCCACAGTTGCTCGGGGTTCATTTCGCCCAAGCCTTTATAGCGTTGAATCGACATGCCTTTTTGGGCGGCGCTCATCAGAATATCGAGCGCTTGGGCAAAGCTGCCGACGGGCTGGCGGGTGTCGCCCTTCACCACTTCGGCCTGCTCGCCAATCAAGCCTTTGAGCATGGCGGCGGTTTGCACCAGCGTTTGGTAGGCTTTGCCGCCGAGGAATTTCGGCTCGATATAGCTCACCATCACGTTGCCGTGCAGCTTGCGGGTGATTTTGATGAAGTGGCCGCCTTCGTGGCCGTCGATGCGCTCGAGTGCGACTTCCTGCTCGTCCAACAGCGCCGACAGCATGGCGATGGCGGCATCGGTGGAGGCGCTGCTGCTCAAGTCCACGTCGTCGGCATGCAGCATGGCTTGCAGCACGAGGTCGTCAATCACGCGGCTTTCCTGCTCGATAACGGTTTTGGCGAGCAGGAATTGTTTGGCGATTTTGGCCAATTCTTCGCCCTGCAACACTTGGCCGTCTGAAACGATTTG
>CAYVIS010000406.1:0-1112 GCA_964451565.1 uncultured Neisseria sp. | reverse complement strand
TCTTCAAAACCGGCTTCGGCCAGATACATGGCGCTGTAGAGGCTGCGCATGCCGTGGTGGCAATAGACGACAATCGGCTCGCCATCAGGCAACTCGTTGTGGCGCAGAGGAATGAGGTTCATGGGAATGTGGGTGTGATCGGGCAGGGCGCAAAAGGCCACTTCTTCCTCTTCGCGCACATCGAGCAGGGTAAGCGGTTTGCCTTCGGCCAGCCATTGTTTCAGCTCGGCGGGGGAAAGTTGGGGGATAGACATGTGTGTTTGCTTTCGGGTGTATAGTGGATTAGATTTGAACCAGTACAGCGTTGGCTCACCTTGCCGTACTAGGTGTACTGTCTGCGGCTCCCCGCCTTGTCCTGATTCAAATCTAATCCACTATATATTAAAGGCCGTCTGAAAGGTTCAGACGGCTTTTGAACAGATATTCAGGCAGCCGAATCAGAAGCTGAATTTGGCAGCAGGTGCGTCGGCTTTGCTGGTGAGCTTGGGAATCAGCGTGTCAAACAGGGTGGTTTCGGTGAAGCTGTTGCCTTTGCGGACAATCAATTGTGCGCGCTGAACGGGTGCGTCGCCGACCACAACGACCATGCGGCCGCCGTCGGTCAATTGTTGTTTCAACTGCTCGGGTACGGCATTCACGCCGCCGCCGATGTAGATGGCATCGAAAGACGCGCCGACGGCTTCGCCGGCCAGGCCGTCACCGGTTTGGTAAATGACTTTATCGTAGCCGAGGCTGCCCAATACTTTTTGCGCGCGCGCTTGTTGCTCGGCATCGATATCGATGGTGGTCACTTCGCCGGCCATTTCGCACAGCAAGGCGGTAGCGTAGCCTGATCCGGTGCCGATTTCGAGTACTTTGTCGGCCGGCAGTAAATCCAACCCCTGTACCATGCGGGCGACGATTTTCGGCTCCAGCATGCTGCCGCCGTTGGGCAGCGGCAGGGTTTTATCGGCATAGGCGTAAGGCTTCTGCGCTTCGCTTACGAAGGCTTCGCGCGGGATGGCGCTGAGGGCGTCCAATACGTCGAAGTCCAACACGTCCCACGGACGGACTTGCTGTTCTACCATATTGAAACGTGCTTTTTCGAAGTTCATGCTGTGCTCCGCTATGAA
>CAYVIS010000405.1:0-1115 GCA_964451565.1 uncultured Neisseria sp. | reverse complement strand
ACGTGCCGAATGCCAGCCTGATGGTGATTGAACACGCCGAGCGCATGGGCTTGGCACAGCTGCACCAATTACGCGGACGAGTGGGGCGCGGCGCGGCGGCCAGCGCGTGTGTATTGCTGTTTGCCGAGCCTTTGAGCGAATTGGCCAAAGCGCGCTTGAAAGTGATTTACGAACACACCGACGGCTTTGAAATCGCCCGTCAGGATTTAAACATCCGCGGCCCGGGAGAATTTCTCGGCGCGCGCCAAAGCGGCGTGCCGATGTTGCGCTTTGCCAATTTGGAAGAAGATTTGCCGTTGCTTGAAGCCGCCCGCAACATCGCCCCGCAATTGATTGACGAGCGGCCGGATATTGTTGAAGCGCATTTGAACCGCTGGTTGAGCAGCCGTGAGCAATATTTGGGCGTGTGAAGCAGGCCGTCTGAAACAGGAAAAACAAGATGAAACCGAGAAAAGCCATACCGCAAAAAGCCAAACTGCAGCAACAGCTCGATGCCGTGTCTGCCGCGTTCAAACAGCATATGGCAGCGGGGCGGTATCAGGAAGCGATACAGCAGGCGCTGGCGGCGCACCGGCTGATTCCGAAAGCGGTGGCGCCGTTGAGCGATGCGGCCACGGCGGCGGTGAAAGGCGGTTTGTGGCAGGATGCGGTGCTGTATGCCAAAAAAGCCTTACAGCGTGATGCGGCGCACATCAATTCACTCGACGCGCTGGCACATGCCTATGGCGGCCTGAAAGATTGGCCAAACTGTGGCGCTTATGGCTTGCAGGCTTTGCAGTTGCGCGACAGACAGGTGATGGCGCAGGCAGCTTTGTCGGAGCTGCCTGAGGTGCAATCGCGGGCAGGCGCGAACAAGATTATTGCCTTTTCCCTGTTTGGCAACAGCTCGGAATACATCGAGCCGGCAGTGATGAACACCGAGTTGGTTCATGAGATTTATCCCGGCTGGGTTTGCCGTTTTTATGTGGACGGCAGCGTGCCTGAAACCGCTTTGCAGCGTTTGCGTGACAACGGAGCGGAAGTGGTGCGGGTGGCGGCGGAGCTGGAAAACTGGCCGGGCACGATGTGGCGTTTTCTGGCTTTGGATGACCCGCAGGCGGAACGGGTGATTTTCC
>CAYVIS010000404.1:0-1128 GCA_964451565.1 uncultured Neisseria sp. | reverse complement strand
GCACAATCCCCAGCGCGCCCGCATCGCGGCCGTTGAGCTTGTTTTGCACATCGGCACTCTCCGCCGCCAATTCCACCCGCGCCACGTCTTTCAGCGTCACCACCGCCCCGCCGACGCTGCTTTTCAAAATAATGTTTTCAAATTCCGCCACCGTAGAGAGCTTGCCGCGCGCCTGAATCGGCACATTGAGCATCTGATTGGCCGGCGCAGGCAGTTGGCCGAGCTGCCCCGCCGACACCTGCGTATTCTGGCTGCGGATCGCCGCCACCGCATCAGACGGCATCAATTGATACGCATCGAGCTTGGCCGGATCGAGCCACACCCGCATCGCATACGGGCTGCCATACAGCGCCACCTCGGCCACGCCGTCGATGCGCGCCAAGATGTCCACCACATTGCTGGCCAGATAATCGGTGAGCGCCACCCGCGGCACATCCGGCTCGTCGGTGGCAAACATCCACGTCACCAAATTGTCCTGCCCGCCCTTGGTCACCGTCACCCCGCGGCTCTGCACCTCCTCCGGCAAACGGCTCAGCGCCTGCTGCAAAGCATTCTGCACCTGCACCTGCGCCACATCAATGTCCGTGCCCGGCTCAAAGGTGATGGTCGAGCGCGACTGCCCCGACGCATCGGCGGCGGAACTCATATACATCAAGCCATCCAGCCCCTTCATCTGCTGCTCGATAACCTGCGTAACCGAATCATTGACCGTTTCGGCAGAAGCGCCGGTGTAGCGCGCCACCACCGAAATCTGCGGCGGCGCGATATTGGGATATTGCTCCAGCGGCAGCGCAAACAGCGACAGCGCCCCGGCAAAAGTGATGAAAATCGCCAACACCCAAGCGAACACGGGGCGGCGGATAAAGAAGTGAGCCATAGTGGGAATAATGCGTTTGATGAATAAGTTATACCGCGCATTCTAGCGGATATCGGGCGGTGGTGGGGGCGAAAAGGCCGTCTGAATGGTTCGATAAACGCAATACAAGTGCTTCGGCGGGTTTGGCATCAGGTTTCAGACGGCCTTTTATTGATTTTCAGGTTGCCAGAGCACACACAAAACAGACAAAGGCCGTCTGAACTTTCTTTCAGACGGCCTCAACACAATTTTAAAACTTAAAACGTAAACCC
>CAYVIS010000403.1:0-1130 GCA_964451565.1 uncultured Neisseria sp. | reverse complement strand
TTCCTGCGTAGGATGGGTGTAAACCCATCATTTGTAGGTCGGATACTCGTATCCGACAAAAGCCTCGCAGCTCCAGCGATTTAAACCATTACTTCAATATGAAAAATGTCGGATTCAAGAATCCGACCTACATCGTTGGCATGCTGTCTGGATGCTAAGCTGTTTGGCTTTGCCGTTTCAGACGGCCTTTCCCGAAATGAAATTTATCGCCGTCATGCCTAACGCTCCAATATGTATGATTACGACAAAATCAAGATAAAAGGTTTAAAAAATAGATAATCGGCTTGACGATTTCGCATCGGCTTCGCATACTGACACCTTGTAGCAATATAACAAAGCATAATTTATTACGGGAGCAGGGGTTGGACAAAAATCCCCTGCATGAAAACACATAAAGGTCGCATCATGAATGAACAATGGTTGGCAGCGCTGCTGCTGTTTGGGATTATCACTTTATCTGCCCATCTTTCCTGGATTACCTGGAAATGGTTTTTTCGGTGGCAAAGCCGTCAAATGGAAGAGGCGTTGCGTTTGCAGGAGAAAGTGAGCTGGCCGGGCGCGGGCTTGTTCCGACGTTAATGCGGCGGCTTGTCTGCCGTTATCCAAACCGCTGTTGCCAAAGCAGGCTGCAGCGGTTTTTGTATGGCAGAAAAAGGCGCTATAATTGCGGCTCTTGTTTGATAAACTGAGGCCGTCTGAAACGGCTTTCAGACGGCCTTGAAAGAAGATTGATGAAATATAACGATTTGCGCGATTTTATCCAAAAGCTGGAGCAGGAAGGCAAGCTCAGGCGCATTGCCATGCCGGTGTCGCCGCATTTGGAAATGACCGAAATTGCCGACCGCGTGTTGCGTGCGGAGGGGCCGGCGCTGCTGTTTGAAAACGCCGTGCGTGCCGACGGCAGCCGCTACGATTATCCGGTGTTGGCCAATCTGTTCGGCACGCCCGAGCGGGTGGCGATGGGCATGGGTGCGGACAGCATCGCCCAGTTGCGCGAAATCGGCCAAACGCTGGCGTATCTGAAAGAGCCGGAGCCGCCCAAAGGCATCAAAGATGCGTTCGGCAAACTGCCGCTACTGAAAGACATTTGGAGCATGGCGCCGAACGTGGTGAAAAAAGCGCCGTGTCAG
>CAYVIS010000402.1:0-1135 GCA_964451565.1 uncultured Neisseria sp. | reverse complement strand
TTAGAGGAGCAATGGGTATGAATCAACAACGCCTGATGCAAGTAATTTTGGCTCCCGTTGTTTCTGAAAAGAGCAACCTGTTGGCTGAAAAACGTAACCAAATGACTTTCAAAGTGTTGCCCAATGCAACCAAGCAGGAAATCAAAGCTGCTGTTGAATTGTTGTTTGATGTGGAAGTGGCTTCAGTGACCACCGTGACGACTAAAGGCAAAACCAAGCGTTTTGGTCGCACCATCGGTCGCCGCAGCGATGTGAAAAAAGCTTACGTAAGCCTGGCTGCCGGTCAACAGATCGACGTGGAAGCCACTGCTGCAGCTGCAGATAAGGAATAAGTAAATGGCTATTGTAAAAATGAAGCCTACCTCTGCTGGTCGTCGCGGCATGGTTCGCGTTGTCGCAGAAGGTTTGCACAAAGGTGCGCCTTACGCACCGCTGGTTGAAAAGAAAAACACTACCGCCGGCCGCAATAACAACGGCCACATCACCACCCGCCACAAAGGCGGCGGTCACAAGCAACATTACCGCGTAGTGGATTTCAAACGTAACAAAGACGGTATCCCAGCAAAAGTTGAGCGTATCGAGTACGACCCGAACCGTACTGCCTTCATCGCACTGCTGTGCTATGCAGACGGTGAGCGTCGCTATATCATCGCTCCGCGCGGCATTCAAGCCGGCGCGGTATTGGTATCCGGTTCTGAAGCTGCGATTAAAGCCGGCAACAGCCTGCCGATTCGCAACATTCCGGTGGGTACCACCATCCACTGCATCGAGATGAAACCGGGCAAAGGCGCGCAAATCGCACGTTCTGCCGGTGCATCTGCCGTGTTGTTGGCCAAAGAAGGTATCTACGCTCAAGTGCGTCTGCGCTCAGGTGAAGTGCGTAAAATCCATGTGGATTGCCGCGCCACCATCGGCGAAGTGGGTAATGAAGAGCAAAGCCTGAAGAAAATCGGTAAAGCCGGTGCCAACCGTTGGCGCGGTATCCGCCCGACCGTTCGCGGCGTGGTGATGAACCCGGTTGACCACCCGCACGGTGGTGGTGAAGGTCGTACCGGTGAAGCTCGCGAGCCGGTTAGCCCCTGGGGCACACCTGCTAAAGGTTACCGTACCCGTAACAACAAACGCACGGACAATA
>CAYVIS010000401.1:0-1153 GCA_964451565.1 uncultured Neisseria sp. | reverse complement strand
ACCTAGTACGGCAAGGCGAGCCAACGCTGTACTGGTTCAAATCTAATCCACTATAAATCATCCGCGTCAACGCAATACCGTACGCGTCCAACGGCTCACCCATTGGCGCTGTTTCAGCGTAATCTGGCTGTTGCCCGGGCTGTAGTGCTGCTTGGGCGCTTCGGCAAAACGGAACACCTCGGGCAGCGGCGTATTGCGCACGGCGGGATAAACCCACATTTCGGCAGGCAGCGCTTTCTGCACCTCGGCGCTTTGCAGGAAGCCGACCAGCTTCAGCGCCAGCTCCGGCTCGTTGGCGCCACGCAACACCGCCGCGCCTTCCACTTGGCGGAACACGCCGCCTTTCAGAAACAGATTGCCGGTGGGCGGCGCGGTGTATTTGCCTTTGCCGAAATGCACTTCCGCAGCGGGGCTGGTAGCATAGCCGACCAGCAGCGGCCGCGTGCCGCCGTTGTGGGTGAAGTCGGTGTAATAAGCATCGCTCCAGCTTTTCGCCACTTTAACGCCGTTTTGGCGCATTTGCGCCCACCAGCGGAAAGTTTGCGTTTCACCCAGCCCGCCGATATTGGCCATCAAAAAGCCCAAGCCGGGGCTGGAAGTGGCGGGGTTGGGCACCACCAGCAGGTTTTTGTAGGCCGGTTTGGCCAAATCTTCCAGCGTTTTCGGCAGCGGCAGCCCTTTTTCTTCAAACCATTTTTTATCGTAATTGAGCGCCACATAAGCATAATCTACCGCCAAAGTGCCGGGCAGGCTGGCGGCAGTCGGTGCCGAACGCGGCTGGCGCACGGCCAAAATGCCGCTTTGGGCGGCTTTGCCGATATTGGCGTTGTCGAGGCCGTATACTGCGTCGGCAATCGGCTTCGCACGGCTCAAAATCAGCTTGTTGAGCATTGCATTGGCGCTGCCTGCTTCGATGACCGTGACTTTGGCATTGTGTTCGCGCTCGAAACGGGCGATGGTTTCCTTGGGCAGGCTGAACGATTTGTGCACGGCCAGCCGCACTTCGGTTGCAGCGGCGGCACTCAGGCTCAGCAAAGCGGCCAACAGCGCGAATACGGATTGTGGTTTCATGCGGCAAATCCCCTCTATTGTTGAAGTTACGTTATCATACCAAGCTGTTTTGCTAAAAGAAATAGAGCCCGCCATGAGCGAC
>CAYVIS010000400.1:0-1155 GCA_964451565.1 uncultured Neisseria sp. | reverse complement strand
TGAAAGAATACGGCATCTGGATTGTCGGCACCGATATGGGCGGCGATGCGGATTTGTTCCATTGCGACCTGCCCGAGAGCGTGGCGTGGGTGATGGGCAACGAGGGCGAAGGGATGCGCCGCCTCACGCGCGAGCATTGCGATATGTTGGTGTCGATTCCGATGTTCGGCACGGTGGAGAGCATGAATGTTTCGGTGTCGGCGGGGATGGTATTGAGCGAAACGCGCCGCCAGCGGGTGTTGAAAAGCGAAGGCTGACGTTAAAACAGGCCGTCTGAAAGCGATGTTCAGACGGCCTGTTCTTCAAATATAGGCCTGTGGCTGCCTAAACCTTGCCGAACGATGTTTCAGACGGCCTCAAACCGGCTTTTCGAAACCAAGCCGACCATAAGCGGCTGTTTCTTATAACAGCCAAACATTTGCCGATTATCGGCTACCGTCAGCTTGCAAAATCCCGAAAAAGCATTATATTGGAAATGAAACCCAATCCCGTTTTGCCCTAGCGAAAGGACGCGCCATGCTCAGCTGGTTTATCGCCGCCGCGCTGATTTTGATTTTCGAACTGTTTGTCGGCACCATCTATCTGCTGGTGGTCAGCGCCGCCCTGTTTGGTGCGGGCTTGGCCGAGCTGCTGTTTGCCAGCACCACCATCAGCGTGCTCACCGCCGCCGTGTTGGCTGCGGTCGGCATTTGGTGGGCGAAAGGCTGGATACGCCGCCACCGCCGCGCGCCCGAAGTCGAAGCCGCACGCAGCGATTTGGATGTCGGCCATACTGTGCAAATCGTGCGCCATTTGGGCGGCGAGCGCTACGAAGTGTTTTACCGTGGCGCGCAATGGCAGGCGCAGGCGCTGAATCAGGCTGCCGTGGCCGAGCCGAAAAGCGCCGTCATCAGCGGCAAAAACGGCAATATCTTATTGATTCACCTTCACTAAACACACTTTCAGGAGAAATCATGGAGCTTCTACTCAGCTTTCCCATTCTTATTTTGATTGCCGTAATTGTATTCGGCTTCAAATCATTTACCGTGGTGCCGCAGCAGGAAGCCTATGTGGTCGAGCGTTTGGGGCGTTTTCACAAAGTGCTCAACCCCGGCCTCAACATCCTGATTCCGTTTATCGACCGCATCGCCTACAAACACACCTTGAAAGAAATCC
>CAYVIS010000399.1:0-1155 GCA_964451565.1 uncultured Neisseria sp. | reverse complement strand
AATAGGATACGATAATGAGCCAAGGCAAAATCGTACAAATCATTGGTGCGGTAGTAGACGTGGAATTTCCGCGTGATACGCTGCCCCACGTGTATGACGCCCTGAAATTGGTCGATGCCGACCTGACCCTGGAAGTGCAACAGCTGCTGGGTGACGGCGTAGTACGTACCATTGCGATGGGCAGTTCAGACGGCCTTAAACGCGGTATGGCAGTTGCCAATACCGGCGCACCGATTACTGTGCCTGTGGGCAAGGAAACCCTCGGCCGCATCATGGACGTATTGGGCAATCCGGTAGATGAAGCCGGTCCGGTAGGCGCGGCCAACAGTCGCGCCATCCACCAAACCGCGCCGAAATTCGACGAGCTGTCTGCCGCTACCGAGCTGCTGGAAACCGGTATCAAAGTAATCGATTTGCTTTGCCCGTTTGCCAAAGGCGGTAAAGTAGGTCTGTTCGGCGGTGCCGGTGTGGGCAAAACTGTAAACATGATGGAATTGATCAACAACATCGCCAAAGCACACAGCGGTTTGTCTGTGTTTGCCGGTGTAGGTGAGCGTACCCGCGAAGGTAACGACTTCTACCACGAGATGAAAGATTCCAACGTGTTGGACAAAGTGGCAATGGTGTACGGCCAGATGAACGAACCGCCAGGCAACCGCCTGCGTGTTGCGCTGACCGGTTTGACCATGGCCGAATACTTCCGCGATGAAAAAGACGAAAACGGCAAAGGCCGCGACGTATTGTTCTTCGTCGACAACATCTACCGCTATACACTGGCCGGTACCGAAGTATCTGCGCTGCTGGGCCGTATGCCCTCAGCTGTAGGTTACCAACCGACGTTGGCCGAAGAAATGGGTCGTTTGCAAGAGCGCATTACCTCTACCCAGACCGGTTCGATCACTTCGATTCAAGCCGTATACGTACCTGCGGATGACTTGACCGACCCGTCGCCCGCCACCACTTTCGCCCACTTGGACGCAACCGTGGTATTGAGCCGTGACATTGCCTCTCTGGGTATTTACCCGGCAGTGGATCCGCTTGATTCGACTTCGCGCCAATTGGATCCGATGGTATTGGGTCAAGAGCACTATGATGTGGCCCGCGGCGTACAGTCAACCCTGCAAAAATACAAAGAATTGCGCGACATCATCGCCA
>CAYVIS010000398.1:0-1159 GCA_964451565.1 uncultured Neisseria sp. | reverse complement strand
TCGGTTTCCACCAAGCCTTCGAGCAGGTCGCGCACGATGTTGATTTCGGGCACGCCGGTGATTTGGTGCGGGTCGAGCGATTGCGGCTCGGTGACGTTATTGCGGGTCACCACATTGGCCTCGGCGGCGGCGGCGGATTTGCCCTGCTGCGTGCTTGCGGCTTTGTCGCTGCCGCCGCAGGCGTTCAGTAAAAGCATGGCGGCTAAGGCAGCGGCGCTGAGTTTGAAGCAGTTTTTCATGATTTATCCTTTTATTGTTTTTGATTGTATAGTGGATTAGGTTGAATCGAGACAAGGCAAGCCAACGCTGTATGGGTTCAAATTCAATCCACTATATCAAGGCCGTCTGAAACGGCTTTCAGACGGCCTGATGCTTGGGTTCACACCGCTACGGCAGCTTTGATGTGCGGATGCGGGTCGTAGCCGCTCAGTTCGAAATCTTCAAATTGGAAGTCAAACAAATCCGTCACCGCCGGATTGATGCTCATGGTCGGCAGGGCGCGCGGTTCGCGGCTCAGTTGCAATTCGGCCTGCTCGAAGTGGTTGCTGTAGAGATGGGCATCGCCGAAGGTGTGGATAAACTCGCCTGCCTGCAAACCGCACACCTGCGCCACCATCATGGTCAGCAGCGCGTAGCTGGCGATGTTGAACGGCACGCCGAGGAAAATATCGGCGCTGCGCTGATAGAGCTGGCACGACAATTTGCCGTCGGCCACATAAAACTGAAACAGCGCGTGGCAAGGCGGCAGCGCCATTTCATCGACCAAGGCCGGGTTCCAAGCGGAAACCATCAGGCGGCGCGAATCGGGATTTTTTTTGATTTGCTCAATCAGGTTGCTGATTTGGTCGATGTGGCGGCCGTCGGGCGCAGGCCACGAGCGCCATTGGTAGCCGTAAACGGGGCCGAGGTCGCCGTTTTCATCGGCCCATTCGTCCCAAATCGACACATTATTGTCTTTCAGGTATTTGATGTTGGTGTCGCCCTTCAGAAACCACAATAATTCGTGAATAATCGAGCGCAGATGCAGCTTTTTGGTGGTGAGCAGCGGAAAGCCTTGGCTCAAATCGAAGCGCATCTGATAGCCGAACACCGAGCGCGTGCCGGTGCCGGTGCGGTCGGCTTTGTCGGTGCCGTGTTCGAGCACATGGCGCATTAAATC
>CAYVIS010000397.1:0-1162 GCA_964451565.1 uncultured Neisseria sp. | reverse complement strand
GCGTGCCCATGTGGCGCTGCGGATGGTAATACTGGGCGGCATCGAAGCCGTAGTCAATCAGGATAACCGCGCCGCGCGTGAGCTTTTCCGCTAAGGTGTGCATAAATGCGTGTTGGGCGGGGTGCAGCTCGCTCGTATAGGGCGCGCAGGCGGGGAAATAGGTGTGGGCGGCGGCGCTGAGTTGTGGCGCGGTCAGCGGGCGGGCTTGCTGTGTGAAGGCATCATTGTCATCGAGGATTACGCCGATTTGCTGAAAGCCGTCGTCTTGGCGCTGCACGATTTCGCAAGGCATGGCGTCGAGCACCTCGTTGCCGATGATGATGCCGTCGAACTGTTCGGGCAGGGCGCTGAGGTGGGTGACTTTATCGACAGCGGCGGGCGCATGTTCGGCGATGTATCGGCGTTGGCGTTCGGCCAATTCGGGCGACACTTCGATGATGTAGTAATGCTTGAGGCCGTCTGAAAGGTTTTGCAGCAGCGTGGCGGCGAGTGCGCCGGTGCCGGCGCCGAATTCGTAGAGGTTGCCGGCAGTTTGCGGCAGCAGCGCGGCGAGTTGGCGGGCGAGGGTTTGGCCGAACAGGGGCGTGAGGGTGGGGGCGGTGATGAAGTCGCCTGCCGCGCCGATTTTGTGGGCGCCGCCGGTGTAGTAGCCGTATTGCGGGGCGTAAAGCGCCAATTCCATAAAACGTGAAAACGGAATCCAGCCGCCGCTGTTGCGAATTTCTTGCGCAATCAGGGCTTGCAGGGCTTGGCTGGCGGCGGCGGCTGTTGCAGAAGGGGCAGGAAGTTGCAAATCCATCATTGTTAGAACATGTAAATTTAAAGGGAGATTGGCGCTATTATAGCCTGTATCGCTTGAGGGCGGGCTTTGGGTGTTTGAATACTAAATGTAGTAGTAAATATAAGTTTTCAATACTAAATATAGTGTTTTTCTATGCAGCAGGCCACCTTCCGGGCGGATGGCGGCCTGTTTTTGCGCCGATAAGTGCTTGTCTGACCGCCTGTTTTTATAAAAAAAGCCGATTTGACCGCATTGGTAAAATTTTTTATAGTGTGGGCATGTGGGGTAATGTGTGTCAAAGTGTATCCATTGCCCGAAATCAACAACGGAGTGGGTTAAAGTGTTTGGCGGCGTTCACGAATTGAGCATAGACAGCAAAGG
>CAYVIS010000396.1:0-1165 GCA_964451565.1 uncultured Neisseria sp. | reverse complement strand
AACGCGGCTTGTTCCACATCGGCAAAGAAGTTTTCCGGATTGCGGTTGAGCTCGAATTCGCCCACTTCAATCAGCGGATAATCGCCTTTCGGCCACACTTTGGTGAGGTCGAACGGGTGATACGGCACTTTTTCGGCATCGGTTTCGGGCATGATTTGCACATACATTTTCCATTTCGGGAATTCGCCGCGCTCGATGGATTCATACAAATCGCGCTGATTGCTTTCGCGGTCTTGCGCAACCACGTCAGCGGCTTCGGCATCAGTCAGGTTTTCAATGCCTTGCTGGGTGCGGAAATGCATTTTCACCCAAAAGCGCTCGTTTTGCGCATTGATGAAGCTGTAGGTGTGCGATGAAAAGCCGTGCATATGGCGGTAGCTTTTCGGAATGCCGCGATCGCTCATCACAATGGTCACTTGGTGGAAAGCTTCGGGCAACAGCGTCCAGAAATCCCAGTTGTACGTGGCGCTGCGCATATTGGTGCGCGGGTCGCGTTTCACCGCTTTGTTCAAATCGGGGAATTTGCGCGGATCGCGCAGGAAGAACACCGGCGTGTTGTTGCCGACCATGTCCCAATTGCCCTCTTCGGTGTAAAACTTCAGCGCAAAACCACGGATGTCGCGCTCGGCATCGGCCGCGCCGCGCTCGCCGGCCACGGTGGTGAAACGGGCGAACATTTCGGTTTTTTTACCCACTTGGCTGAAGATTTTGGCGCGGGTGTATTTCGTGATGTCGTTGGTAACGGTGAAGGTACCGAAAGCACCCGAACCTTTGGCGTGCATGCGGCGCTCGGGAATCACTTCGCGCACGAAGTTGGCGAGCTTTTCATTCAACCACACATCCTGTGCGAGCAACGGGCCGCGCGCGCCGGCGGTGAGGCTGTTTTGGTTATCGACAACGGGGGCGCCGAAATTGGTGGTGAGATGGCTCACCGGACATTTTTTTTCTTGGCTCATGGTATGGCTCCTTTATTGGGATGGGTTTGAATACGGTTTTGACTATACACAATAATTTTTGCTATTAAAACTATATATTCGATTTAATTTTATTATAAACAAACGCCGACAGCCTCTGCGCCTGTGTTCCAACCGCTTTCCAGCCTACCATATTCCCAAGGCGGATATTTTTTAAAGCCTGAAAAAGCGTGTAAAAAGGCCGTCTGAAT
>CAYVIS010000395.1:0-1173 GCA_964451565.1 uncultured Neisseria sp. | reverse complement strand
GCGCTGGTGCCGGTGGCGGGCGCGGCGGAAACTTTAGGCCGTCTGAAAGGTCGTAAAGCCGTGTTCTCCAACGGCCCGTCGTTTTACGTGCGCGCGCTGGTGCAGGCAATGGGGCTGGCGCATTGTTTCGAAGCGCTGCTGGGCACCGACGATTTCGGCCTCGCCTACAAACCCGCCGAAAAAGCCTATTTAACCGTTTGTCGCCAATTGGCTGCGGCGCCGCACGATTGCATTATGATAGACGACAGCGCCAATAATCTGCATGCCGCTAAGGCGTTAGGAATGCGCACCGTGTGGTATGGGCAACGCGTGCACGAGCTGCCGTTTGTCGACTTTGCCGCCCCCGATATGGCCGCCTTGGCCGAATGGGGTGCGGGGCAAAAGTAATCGCTGCCGCCACTATGAATCGGCAAATGATTTGATTACAATGAATCAAATGTATCCACGCTGAAAGAAAAGGAAAAATCATGCGCTATCTCGCCTTTGCAATCGCCGCCATCGTGCTGGCCGGTTGCAGCTGGGAAACCTACCAAAATGCAGAAGGCCGCACCTCGTTGCGCCAAAAATACGAAA
Source organism: uncultured Neisseria sp. (assembly GCA_964451565.1). Taxonomy (GTDB): domain Bacteria; phylum Pseudomonadota; class Gammaproteobacteria; order Burkholderiales; family Neisseriaceae; genus Neisseria. Next base: position 600 of record CAYVIS010000395.1, on the reverse strand, counting down.
GCGGCACCCGCGTTTACTATCAAGACGGCTCTTACTCGCGCAATATGCAATACAACCAATACCGCCCCGAGCAACACGCGGTCAAACCCGGTGTGGCCGAGCCTGCCGACGTGCGCGGCACCAGCTGGCAGCAGCCGGGCAGCGCCGAATAACAACGGCACACCGATTATCCCAAGCCGTCTGAACGCTTTTCAGACGGCCTTGACATACCTTCCGATTATCCCGCGAAGCAGGACCTATCCGCCCGCTTCCGCTTTATTTGCAGAGTCAACCTATGAGCCAAAATCGCCTGCACATCGTCATCCTCGCCGCCGGTAAAGGCACGCGCATGTATTCCAAGCTGCCCAAAGTGTTGCACGAAATCGGCGGCGAAAGCATGGTGGCGCGCGTGATCGACACCGCGCAAAGCCTCAACCCGCAAAGCACCGTCGTCGTTATCGGCCACGGCAAAGAAAAAGTGCGCGAACGCGTGCAGCGCGACGTGGTGTGGGTGGAGCAAACCGAACAATTGGGTACCGGCCACGCCGTCAAAGTGGCGCTGCCGCACCTGCCTGCCGAAGGCCGCACGCTGGTGCTCTACGGCGATGTGCCGCTGATCGA
>CAYVIS010000394.1:0-1176 GCA_964451565.1 uncultured Neisseria sp. | reverse complement strand
GTGGCGGCTTCGGGCTGGCCGAAGATGCCGCTGGCGGCGTTGTTGTTGAGAATGTCTTCCGGTGCGGGCGGCGGCTCGGTAAACGGCTGGTCGCGCATGCGCAGGGCGTCTTCGAGGCTGACGGCTTGGCCGTTAATCAGCAGCATGCTTTTCATGCCGTAGGGCAGCAGGGCGGCGGCAACGGTTTGGGCGGTGGCGGTGAGGCTGTTGTCTTCATAGTTGACGCCGGTTTGGCCGTCGCTCATTACCGGGGTGTAACGCAACGGACGGCTGAACACGCCTGCGCCGTCATAGCTGAGGTTGCTGCCGGTGATGCGCTGCTGGATGATTTGGCTCACGGTTTGGTCGCCGTAAATCAGCGGGCTGTTGGCCTGAGCGGTGCTGAGGATGGCGGTGGGAATTTGGATGCTCAAGTTGGCGCTGCAGATGGCGGTGTTGTTGCTGGTGGTTTCCTGCGTGGGATTTTCCAGCGAAATCAGCAGCTCGCTGCCTGCGGCGATGATTTTGTCGGCATCGACGAATTGGCGGGTGTCGTTTTGGGCGAAGGCGCGGGCATCTTGTTTGATGATTTCCTGAATATTGCTGCGCACGCTTTGCAATACGGCGGGGTCGTTGCAGACGAGTTGCGGCTGCGCTTCTTTTTTCTCGCCGCAGGCGCTCAGGGCGGCGGCAATCAGGGTGAAAGTGATGAGTTTTTTATACATGTTCGCCTCTGTGAAAAAAAAACGGTTCAGACGGCATCATAACAAAAAGCGCCTGCAACGGGTAAGACGTTGCAGGCGCTTTTTGGTTCGGCGCAATATCTGCGGACAGGTTTTATGCCTGAAACACGGCGGTTGTGTTAAAACAGGCATCGAAATGGCGGCTGTCCGCAAATATTGGCGCGGGCTCAGTTAAGAATGCTGATGAAAATTTTCAAAATGGCAACGTTTACCAAGTCGATAAAAAACGCACCCACCATCGGCACAATCAGGAAGGCTTTGTGCGAGGGGCCGAAATGCTCGGTAACTGACTGCATGTTGGCCACGGCGGTGGGGGTCGCACCCATGCCGAAGCCGCAATGACCGGCGGCCAATACGGCAGCGTCGTAGTTGCGGCCCATAAAGGTGTAGGTGACGAAAGTGGCGTAGAGCACCATCACCAGCGTCTGCACCGCCAGAATGATAATCACCGGGC
>CAYVIS010000393.1:0-1184 GCA_964451565.1 uncultured Neisseria sp. | reverse complement strand
AAAATGTACAAAGGATAGCGAAATGAAAAAAGTATTACTCATCGCTGCGATTACAATTTGATAATTCAAGGGCAGGATTTCAATCCGACAGAAATCCGCCGCTCACTGAAAGTGAGCATGTTGGCAAATGGCAATGTGCAGGCTTCGTTTAAAAATTTCGGCAAATGGAGCAAACTGACTTATGTGATGAAGTGCAGTGCCAAAGGCTGTTTGGTGGATGATGTGCTGGAAAACGGCAAATCATTCAAGCGCAGCATCCGTCAATGTATTAGAAGCTAAAACGGCGCGGTATTTTTTAAAGGCCGTCTGAAACAGCAAAGTTTCAGACGGCCTTTCGAGCATTTGCTTTATTTAAAACCATTCAAACAGCTGTTTTTTTCAAAACGCCGTGCTACATTAAAGCCCTGAAAAATAATAAAACAGGAGCCAAAAATGAGAACACTTTCCACCGAGCTGGTGTTACCGCACCACACTTTGCGCAACCGCGTGATTATGGGGTCGATGCACACCGGTTTTGAAGAACACGAAGAGGGCGCGGCGCATCTGGCCGCATTTTATGCCGAGCGAGCGAAAAACGGTGTGGCGATGATTATCACCGGCGGCATCGGCCCCAATGCCGAGGGCGCGGTGACGGAGGGCGGGGCGAAGCTCACCAATGCCGAGGAAGTGGCGTGGCACCGCATCGTGACTGATGCCGTGCACGCACACGGCGCGAAAATCTGTATGCAGATTCTGCACACGGGGCGCTATGCCATCAGTCGCCATCCGGTGGCGCCCAGCGCGATTCAGGCACCGATTAATCCGGCCAAGCCGCGCGCGCTTTCTACCGATGAAGTGCGCCAAACTGTGGCCGATTATATTGCCTGCGCCAAGTTGGCCAAAGAAGCGGGTTATGACGGCGTGGAGGTGATGGGCAGCGAGGGCTATCTGATCAACCAGTTTCTCGCGCCGTGCACCAACCAGCGCGACGACGAATACGGCGGCAGCGCGGCCAACCGCCGCCGCTTTGCGCGCGAAATCGTGGCGGGTATCCGCGCGGCCTGTGGGGCGGAATTTTTGATTGTTTACCGCATTTCGCTGCTTGATTTGGTGGAAAACGGCAGCACTTGGGATGAAAACGTTGCCCTTGCCGCCGAAATCGAAGCGGCGGGCGCGGATATGTTCAACACCGGCATCGGCTGGCA
>CAYVIS010000392.1:0-1195 GCA_964451565.1 uncultured Neisseria sp. | reverse complement strand
TCGGCTTCGCGGCTTTCAAACAGGCGGTTTTTGTCTTTCACTTCCACGTCGGGCACGATGCCTTGCGCCTGAATCGAGCGGTCGTTTGGGGTATAGTAAAGCGCGGTGGTGAGTTTGACGGCGCTGCCGTTGGAGAGCGGCAATACGGTTTGCACCGAGCCTTTACCGAAGCTTTGCGTACCCACAATCACGGCGCGCTTATGGTCTTGCAGCGCACCGGCTACGATTTCGGAGGCAGAGGCGGAGCCTGAGTTTACCAATACAGTGAGCGGGATGGTTTTCAGCTCGGCAGGCAGGTTGGCGAGCGGGTCGCGGCCTGAGCTGAGCATGTAGTCTTCGGGGGCGGCTTTCAGGGTCATGCCGTCTTTACCGTCGCGGCCTTTGGTGCTCACCACGGCAGCATTCGGCTGCAGGAAAGCGGCGGATACGCCGACTGCGCCGTTGAGCAGGCCGCCGGGATCGTCGCGCAGGTCAATGACCAAGCCTTGAAGCGGGCCTTTGTTTTCTTTCACCAAGGCTTGCGCGGCTTCGTTGAGCGCGGGGACGGTGCGCTCTTGGAATTGGCTGATGCGGATGTAGCCATAGCCCGGCTCAAGCAGGTGGTGGCGCACGCTTTTCACTTTGATGATGGCACGGGTGATTTTGACTACGATGGGTTTGGTGGCGTCTTTGCGTGAAAGAGTAAGCGTGATGCTGGTGCCGGGTTTGCCGCGCATTTTTTTCACGGCTTCGCTCACGGTCATGCCGCGGGTGGATGCGCCGTCGATTTTCACAATCAAGTCGCCGCTTTTCACGCCCGCACGCTCGGCGGGGGTGTCTTCAATCGGGGCAACCACTTTGATGAAGCCGTCTTCCGCGCCCACTTCCATGCCGAGGCCGCCGAATTCGCCGGTGGTCGATTCTTTCAGGTCGGCGTAGTCTTTGACGGTCATGTATTCGGAATGCGGGTCGAGGCCGGCGACCATGCCTTTCATGGCGCCTTCGAGCAGGTCGGCATCGGTTTTGTCTTGATAATAGTTGGCTTTAATCTGGCCGTAGACTTCGGCCAGCGTGCGGATCGACTGCACCGGCAGGGCTTGGTTGTCTTTGTCTTTATTGGCCGCGTAGCTTTGTACGCTGAGGCTGAGTATCACGCCGCTGAAAGCGCCGAGTGTGTAGAGGGCGACTTTTTTCAAAGTGGATTTTGCCATTGTTT
>CAYVIS010000391.1:0-1199 GCA_964451565.1 uncultured Neisseria sp. | reverse complement strand
TCACCTGAATATCGTTTTGCACCAACGCCGTTTCCAGCGCGGTGGTGGTGCCGGGCACGCTCTCGACCGTGCAGCCGTAGCCCTCGTGCAAAATCGTCTGCAACACCGCCGTGGTGAATTGGCCGCTTTCCCAATCCAGCGCCGCCAGCTTCAGCGGCTTATCGGGCGAACAGGCAGCCGCAGCAAACGGCGCAGCCGCCAGCAGCAGGCAGGCAACCAGAAAAGCGGTGAAGCGGCGTAAAATCGGCATAGCGGTTCCGGTGTGTTCTTAAAAGAGGGCGGTATATTTTAACCCACGGCCTGCCGCGTGATAAGCGCGGCGCTGCTTCAGACGGCCTGAAGCAGCGCTTCACAAAGCGGCGCTGGCGGTCAAAACACGTATATCATAAATGAGATGGCCGCAGCGGTTTAACATCTTTACAAACTTGATTTACGCAATAAACACCCGCCTTTACATATAATCTGTCTATTATTCAGACATAGATTCCCACCAAGACAACTTTCCAACGAAGGATTGCAACATGAAAAAACTGACCGCTGTTTCCGCCGCCGTATTGATGGGTTTGGCACTGAGCGCTTGCTCTTCCGACAAACCGCAACGCGCACCCAAACACGAGCAAGGCATGCAGAAAGATTTCAAACGCGGTGCCCTGCCGCGCGATTTGCATGAGCTGAACCTCACCGACGCGCAAAAAGCCCAAATCAAACAGATTATGGAGCAAAACCGCCCGCAACGCGCCGAGCGTCCTGCGCCGAATGCCGCTGAGCGCGAACAAATCCTCAACCGCATGCAGGCATACCGCACCGCCGAAAACCAGCTGATGAACAACCCCACGTTTGACGAAGCCGCCGCCCGCAACCTGATTGCCCAACGCGATCAAAACCAAGCCGAACGCCAGCAGCGTCAAAACGAAGCCGAGCTGCAACAGCTGAAAACCCGTCACGCCATCATGCAGGTGCTCACCCCCGAGCAGCGCCAGCAATGGCAGACCATGCAGCAACAACGCCACGACGCCCGTAAAGACGGCCGTCGCGCGCCCCAGGGCAAGCCTGCCCAACGCTGATGCGTTGAGCTGTATTCCCTTGCTGCTTAACCGCAGCCTTGGCCGTCTGAAACGTTCAGACGGCCTTTTCTGTTTTGGGGTTTATAGTGGATTAGATTTGAATCAGGACAAGGCGGGGAGCCGCAGACAGTACAC
>CAYVIS010000390.1:0-1203 GCA_964451565.1 uncultured Neisseria sp. | reverse complement strand
GCCCGCATCTGCTTCGCAACCCCCGTCGAAACCAAGATCGCCCCCAGATAGGAATCTTGAATTATACGCGTTTGGGCGCGAAAAAGCCAGTCATGCTTTCAGACGGCCTCTCGGTTATAATGGCCGTCTGAAAACACTGGTAAACCATTATGTATGACGTCAACACCCACGATGTGCGCCGCTTTTTTGCCGACGTGTGGCAGCAACGCATGCTGCCGCTGCAATTAAACGCCTTGCAGCAAAAAGCCTTGCGCATTATCGAAGCCCACCCTGAATACACGCATTACCTCGAAGATATTGAAAACTATCTCGATAAGAATTGGACGCCGGAAGAGGGCGAGAGCAACCCTTTTCTGCACATGTCGCTGCACCTTTCCATTCAAGAGCAGGTGGGCATCGACCAGCCGCCGGGCATCCGCGCCATTCATCAGCAACTCTGCGCCCGCCATAATGATAACTGGGTGGCTGCCGAGCATGAAATGATTGAAGCGCTGGCGGAAACGATTTGGGAGGCGCAGCGCTTCGGCAAAGGTTTGGACGTGAATGCCTATATGACGCGGCTGCGCAAGCTGGTGGGGCTGGGGCAGGAAGACAATGCCCGAATCAACCCGCATGAAGTGGGGCTGTCGGACAAAATCAGCGGCCGCAGCTAAGGCCGTCTGAACGTTAAAAAAGCTGCTTCGGAAGATTCCGAGGCAGCTTTTGCTTTATCCGCAGCGGCTTACAGGCTGTCGGTAAACGTGCGGGTAATCACATCGCGTTGCTGCTCGGGCGTCAGCGAGTTGAAGCGCACGGCATAGCCGGAAACGCGGATGGTCAGCTGCGGGTATTTTTCGGGGTTGACGATGGCTTCTTCCAGCGTTTCGCGGGTCAACACGTTTACATTCAGATGCTGGCCGCCTTCCACTTTCGGGCGGTTGTGCAAATCCAGCGGAATTTCTTTAAACGCCACGTCGCCCAAAGCCGCCAGCGTCACCACGTCGTCTTCCTTAAATTCACCGCCTTTAACACACAGGCAGCGCACTTCTTGGGTTTCGTCGTCGAGCAGCCAGAATGAGTTGAGCAAGTCGGCATTGGCCGATTCGGTGATTTGAATGCCTTTAATCATGTTTTCTGTTTCCTTTCTATGGTTTAACTAAAAATAGTTCGAAATGATTATGCAGTTAAGATTGTATACCCCGCCCATGAAAGCTTTTTGACGTG
>CAYVIS010000389.1:0-1216 GCA_964451565.1 uncultured Neisseria sp. | reverse complement strand
TTTTATTGATTATAGTGGATTAGATTTGAATCAGGACAAGGCGGGGAGCCGCAGACAGTACTCCTAGTACGGCAAGGCGAGCCAACGCTGTACTGGTTCAAATCTAATCCACTATAAATCCCGGTAAACAAAAAAGGCAAAACCCTAGGGTTTTGCCTTTGCTGGTCGGATGCGTTGCAAATTAATGCACGTCTTTCCAGTATTCTTTTTTCAGGAAGTAAGCCAGCGGCAACATCACGGCCAACAGGAAAATCAGCACGATATAGCCCATACGTTTGCGCTCGAGCTGCGCCGGTTCGCCCATATACACCAGATAGTTCACCAAATCGCGGGCGTAGTCATCGTATTCTTTCTCGATAACGTTGCCGTTGGGTAAGCGGCGGCTGTGCAGGCCGGTGGATTCCCAATACAGCTTGGGTGCCATCACGCCGTGCTCGTTTTCTTCCCAAACCGGTTGGCCGTCTTTATCCAGCTCAACCGCTTTCACACCTTGCTGCTCCCACAACGGATGCGGCATACCGACTTTATCGAACACGGTGTTGTTCCAGCCGTTGGGACGGGTCGGGTCTTTATAGAAGCCGCGCATATAGGCATACAGGTAGTCTGCACCGCGTGAACGGGCAATCAGGGTCAAATCCGGCGGCGCGGCACCAAACCATTTCTTGGCATCGGCAGGTGTCATTGCTGCCTGCATTACATCGCCGACTTTATCGGTGGTGAACATCAGGTTTTTCTTGATTTCATCTTCAGTCAAACCGATGTCTTGCAGACGGTTGAAGCGCATGCCGGTGGCCGAGTGGCACGACAGGCAATAGTTGGTGAAAATCTGCGCGCCGCGCTGCAGGCTCACTTGGTCGCCCAAGTCAATGTCTACTTTTTCATAGGAGGCGTGGCCGCCTGCGGCCAGTGCCGCACTCATCGGCGCTGCCAGCAATAAGGCAGCAAACCAGTTTTTCAATGCTTTTTTCATTTTCGCTGCCCTCATCAGATATTGGTTGCAAACAGGTAAGAACCGATCAAAGCAATGGCAACATACACGAAGAACATCACTTTTTGCTTGCTTGTGCTCATGGTGACACGCTCAGGCACGGCGCGGTCTTTATCCATTTTGGTGTAGAACGGCATGCCGAGGAAGAAAGCGAAGTAAACCACGCTCAGCAGCTGCGCCACGATGGTGCGCAAATTGGTGGCCGGCAAAGCGCCCAAAATACCCAAG
>CAYVIS010000388.1:0-1218 GCA_964451565.1 uncultured Neisseria sp. | reverse complement strand
GCCCACACGCTGCCGCCTTTGCCGCCGTCGCCGCCGTCGGGGCCGCCGCGCGGTACGAATTTTTCACGGCGGAAGCTCACGGCGCCGTTGCCGCCTTTGCCTGCCACCACTTCGATTTTGGCTTCATCAATAAATTTCATGCTGTTCTCTGTGCGTTTCAGACGGCCTCGGATTGGTATCGTGGATTAAATTTGAACCGATACAGCGTTGACCCGCCTTGTCTTGATTCAAATTGAATCCACTATAAAACACCTAATCAGACCAAGACCTTTGCAAAATTGCTATTACATCATTGCAAAACTACCAATCTCCGTCATTCTGGCGTAGGCCGGAATCCACCCAACGTTTAAATCTTATTTAAAATCAATAAACTGAATCCAAGAAAATGGATTCCGGCCTACGCCGGAATGACAGGCTTATTGGCTATTTTCAAAAGAAAATGTATTTTGAAAAGGTCTCAGGCCGTCTGAAAAAATGATTGGATTCTTGAGATTATAATGTATCTGTCAAGAGGCCGTCTGAAAAGTTTGGCCGTCTGAAAAATGAAAACAGCGCCGAAGCGCCGTTGTGTGTCGATTCAGCGGATTTCCACCGTAAAATAGGCTTTGAGTTGGTCGTACACTTCGTCGGTGACGTTGATACAGCCGTTGGTGATGTAGCGGTCGGCCACGTTGGATGAGGTGATGCGTTCCATGCGCCGCTCTTCCGGTTTGAGCGTCCACACGCGATGGATGGCGTAGAGGTATTTTTTGTCTTCTTTAAAACGCATCACGTCGCCACCATAACCGCGCCGCGTGGTTCTGACGATGTCGAGGTCGAACGTGCCTTTGGGGGTGTCCCTGCCGACAAGCACGGGGTAGCAGCGGTTTTCCATACACAATTCGGCTTTTTCGGTATCGACCACCACTTTGCGTTCGCGCAGATTAACGCCAAAAGCCTGAGCGCAAAGGCTCAGGCTGATGAGGGTAATGAATGCAGCTTTGACATTCATTATTGGCGGATGGCTTTCGGCGAGGCCACTACTTCGCGGATAATCACTTCACGCTGCGGGGCTTGCGGTTGCGGGCCGCAGCCTTCGGGCAGCCAGAAGAAGGATTGGGCGTTCCATTTGCTGTCAAACAGGATTTTGTATTGGCAGGTTTTGTGTTCGCCGTTTTCGCGGTAGTTGAACAGGTAATCCCATTCGCGCACGCCGTAGAGGCCTTCGTTGAAATGCGG
>CAYVIS010000387.1:0-1227 GCA_964451565.1 uncultured Neisseria sp. | reverse complement strand
GGTCGGCCAAGTCGCCCGGCTCGGTAGAGTAAGCGATTTGCTTGGTCAGACCGGCGCCCAAAGAGTCGGTACGCGCCACGATTACGCCGTCATCCACGCCCAATTCCAAGAATGCGTAACGCACGGCATTGATTTTGGCGAGGAAGTCGATATGCGGTACGGTTACTTTGCCGTCTTGGTGGCCACACTGTTTCTCATCGGATACTTGGTTTTCGATTTGGATACAGCAAGCACCGGCTTCAATCATTTTTTTCGCCAGCAAATAGGTTGCTTCGGCGTTACCGAAACCGGCGTCGATGTCGGCAATAATCGGCACAACGTGGGTTTGGAAGTTGTCGATTTGGCTTTGGATTTCTTTCGCTTTAGCCGCATCGCCTGCAGCGTTGGCGGCATCCAGCGCGGTGAACAGCAAGTCCAGCTCACGGGCATCGGCTTGGCGCAGGAAAGTGTAGAGCTCTTCAATCAGCTCGGGCACGGTGGTTTTTTCGTGCATGGATTGGTCGGGCTGCGGGCCGAATTTGGAGCGCAGGCCGGCTACCATCCAGCCGGACAAATACAGGTAGCGTTTGTCGGTGGTTTGGTGGTGTTTTTTGATGGAAATCAGTTTTTGCTGACCGATAAAGCCGTGCCAGCAGCCCAGTGATTGGGTGTATTTGGCAGAGTCGGCATCGTATTCGGCCATGTCTTTGCGCATGATGGCGGCAGTATATTTGGCGATGTCGAGGCCTGTTTTGAAGCGGTTTTGCAGGCGCATACGGGCTACGTATTCCGGCGTGATGTCGTGCCAGCTCTGACCCATCTGCTGTTTCAACTCACCTGCTTTTTTAATCTCGCCCTGATAGTTAGACATAATACTCTACTCCTTTATTCTCGCTTGATTTTTGGATATGCCGGCTACAATGTAAGTTTTTGTAACTCGGTGTAGTTGCAATGTACCCGCTTTTTAGAAACTTGCCAAGCCCTGCGGCTAAAGTTTCTGATTTTTCATGGAATACGGCAAAACCGATATCATGTTACCAATTTGGAATTTTCAAACGGCGTAACTAAAAAGCACGGTATTTCATTGCAAACATCGGCTTATTTTCGCATTTTTGATTCAAACACTTGTTTTAAAAATTTGTCTTTTAATTTTTTTGAAAAACATAATAGATTGAAATAAAAATATATTTATTTTGGGTAAGCGGATTAAATGGTTGATCTTACCTTTGCATGAGAGTGAGGCAAACC
>CAYVIS010000386.1:0-1241 GCA_964451565.1 uncultured Neisseria sp. | reverse complement strand
CGGCGGCGCAACTGGTGGACGTGGGCGCGCAGGCTTCCGGTCAGATTAAAAAGCTGCATGTGAAAATCGGCCAAGAAGTGCAGCAGGGCGACATGATTGCCGAAATTGATTCCACCACCCAGGTCAACACGTTAAATACCGACAAAGCACGGTTGGAAACTTATCAGGCGCAACTGGTTTCGGCGCAAATCGCCCTGAAATCGGCTCAAACCAAATACAATCGCGAAAAAGCGCTGTGGGCGGCGGATGCCACTTCGAAAGAAGAGCTGGAAGATGCGGAAAATGCCTTGGCCGCCGCTAAAGCCTCGGTAGCCGAGTTGAGATCCTCCATCAAACAGACGCAGATTGCCATCAACACTTCCGAAGCCGACCTCGGCTATACCCGCATTACCGCGCCGATGAGTGGCACGGTGGTGTCGATTGTGGTGGAGCAGGGGCAAACCGTGAATGCCAATCAAACCACGCCCACCATCGTGCAGATTGCCGATTTGAGCCAGATGCTCAACAAAATGCAGATTGCCGAGGGCGATGCCAATAAAGTGAAGCCCGGCATGCAGGTTGATTTCACCACCTTGTCGCAGCCCGACAATACCCGCGAAGCCGTGCTCGATTCGGTCGATCCCGGCCTGACCACCATGTCGCAGGGCAGCTACACCACCAGCACCGACACCACCGAATCGGCGATTTATTACTATGCCCGCGCTTTCGTGCCCAATGAAGACCGTTCGCTCTATATCGGCATGACCACCGAAAACACCATTGTGGTAAACGCCGCCGAAAAAGTATTGAGTGTGCCGACTTTGGCCGTGAAACAGCGCGACGGCAAAAAATACGTGCGCGTATTGGGCGAGAAAAACGCCGTTACCGAAAAAGAAGTCACCACCGGTCTGAGCGACAGCATGTCTACCGAAATCAAATCCGGTCTTGCCGAAGGTGAAAAAGTGATTTTGTCTGAAGTGGCGGCAGATGCCGCCAGCAGTTCTACCGGCCGCGGCATGGGCCGTCCGCCGATGTAAGCGGGGCAGAATCATGAGCTTGATTGAATGTAAGAACATCAACCGTTATTTCGGCAGCGGCGACAGCCGCGTGCATGTGTTGAAAGACATCAGCCTCACCATCGAAAAAGGCGATTTTGTGGCCATTATCGGCCAATCGGGTTCGGGTAAATCGACGCTGATGAACATCCTCGGCTGCCTGGATACGGCGTCTTCCGGCTCCTACAAAATCGACGGCATCGAAAC
>CAYVIS010000385.1:0-1248 GCA_964451565.1 uncultured Neisseria sp. | reverse complement strand
GGCGAAATCGACGAATTAAACGCCGCCGGTGTGAAAAACGTAGAAGGCCGTCTGAAAATCGCGCCGACCTGTACCGTGATTCTGCCTTACCACATCGCGCTCGACCAAGCCCGCGAAGCCTCACGCGGCGCCGGCAAAATCGGCACCACCGGCCGCGGCATCGGCCCGGCTTATGAAGACAAAGTCGCCCGCCGCTCCATCCGTATGGTTGACCTGCTCAACCCCGCCGCGCTGCGTGCCAAAGTAGAAGCCAATTTGGCTTATTACAATGTGCAGCTGCAACATCTGCACAACGCCGAGCCGGTGAAACTCGAAGACGTGATGGCGCTGATTGAAAAAGTCGCCCCGCGCATCACACCGATGCTGGCCGACGTATCGCGCACGCTGTACGATAAAAACCAAAAAGGCGAAAAACTGCTGTTTGAAGGCGCGCAAGGCACGCTGCTCGACATCGACTACGGCACTTACCCGTTTGTCACCTCGTCCAACTGCCTCGCCGGTGCCGCTTCCGCAGGCGCAGGCGTGCCGCCGCAAATGCTCAATTATGTGCTCGGCATCGTTAAAGCTTACACCACCCGCGTCGGCTCCGGCCCGTTTCCGACCGAATTGTTTGACGACATCGGCGCAGGTTTGGCCAAACGCGGCAACGAATTCGGCTCTGTTACCGGCCGCGCCCGCCGCTGCGGCTGGTTTGACGCCGCCGCGCTGAAACGCTCGATTCAGGTCAACGGCATTTCCGGCATGTGCATCACCAAGCTGGACGTGATGGACGGCATTGAAAACATCAACATCTGCGTCGGCTACGAATTGCCCGACGGTGAAAAAACCGACATCCTGCCGTTTGGCGCCGATGCCGTGGCCGAATGCAAACCGATTTACGAAACCCTGCCCGGTTGGAGCGAATCCACTTTCGGCGTGAAAAGCTACGATGCGCTGCCCGCCAATGCCAAAGCTTATCTGAAACGGATTGAAGAAGTGTGCGGCGCACCGGTGGCGATTGTCTCAACCGGCCCCGACCGCGAAGAAACCATTGTGTTGCAACACCCGTTTGCTTAATCAACAAAAGCGCCGTGATGTTCACGGCGTTTTTTGTTATAGGCGTTGAATAATAGGCCGTCTGAAAACACAGGTTTCAGACGGCTTTTATCACATCATTAAATCAACCCGTTTAACTTTCAATCAGTAATTCGGGCGGAATTTCGCATACCGGAATCGGATTGACTTTGTGCTGCATGGCGCGGTGCAGGC
>CAYVIS010000384.1:0-1253 GCA_964451565.1 uncultured Neisseria sp. | reverse complement strand
GCTCAGCCACCTGAATGTATTGAACTATTTTATTTCTAATCCACTTACTTTTTGCAAAAGGCTCTATTCGGAAGTTTCCCGATTCGCCCGCACCGGGTGTTCGCGGTCGGCATTTTCTGCACCGGGCTGCCAATCTACCGCTTCACCGCGCAGCAGCGCCTGAATCATTTCGGCAGTTTCGGCATCATCGGCCAAAGCCACTTTCATCATTTCGGTATTGCCGAAGCGGGGCAGTTCGGGGTTATACAGCCCGGCCATTAGCGCGACACTGTGGCGGTCGCGGTGGTAATAAAAAGTGCTGACTTCGGCGGCTTTAGCTTTATCCATGCCCAACAATTCCAGCGCCATGCGGCCGCTGCGGATGGCTGCGTCGAATGTTTCACGCACAATGGCCTGACCGCCTGCGCGGTATAAATCATAAACATGAGTGCGGTCGTAGGCACGCACCACCATCGGTAAATCGGGGCGGATGCGGCTGACATGTTCAACCATGGCAACGGCCTGCTCTTTATTGTCGATAGCCACGACCAATAGTTTGGCTTTTTCTATGCCTGCAGTTTCCAAGAGCTCGGGGCGGGTGGCATCGCCGAAATAGGTTTTCAGGCCGTATTTGGAAAGGCCGTCGACCGTTTCCGGATCGTAATCGATAACGGTGGTTTGGTAGCCGCAGGCCAGCAGAAGGCTGTTGACCATTTGACCGAAGCGGCCGTGCCCCGCGATAATCACCGGATTTTCCGCTTCAACGGCATCCTGTTGGCGTTGCCCGCCCTGATAAGCACGCGGTACCAGCACTTTGTCGTAAAAGATAAACAGCATCGGCGTGAGCAGCATCGATAGCGCCACCACCAACAGCAGCCGGTCGGCAGTTGCCGGACTCATCAAAGCGTTTTGCACATTAAACGAAAGCAATACGAAACCAAACTCACCCGCTTGCGCCAAGCCGAGTGCAAACAGCTTGCGGTCGAGCCCTTTTAACTTGAAAACCATACCCAAAGCCAGCAAAACCAGCGCTTTAATCAGCATCACCGCCAGCGTCAAAGCCAAAATCAGCCAGAATTCGCCAAACAGCAGGGTGAAATCGATGCCTGCGCCCACGGTGATGAAAAACAGGCCGAGCAGCAGCCCTTTAAACGGCTCCAGATTGCTTTCCAACTCGTGGCGGTATTCGCTGTTCGCCAACACCACCCCGGCCAGAAACGTGCCCAAAGCGGGGGAGAGGCCAATCAGCGACATCAACGCAGCAATGCCTACCA
>CAYVIS010000383.1:0-1267 GCA_964451565.1 uncultured Neisseria sp. | reverse complement strand
CTGCACATCGGCGGCGTGCGCACCGCGCTGTTTTCCTGGGCGTTTGCCCGCAAGCACAAAGGCGAGTTTCTGCTGCGCATCGAAGACACCGATTTGGAGCGCTCCACCGCCGAATCGGTCAACGTGATTCTCGACGGCATGCGCTGGGTCGGCCTGCATTACGACAATGCCGACCGCGTGGTCTATCAAACCCAGAATTTCGACCGCTACAAAACCATGATTGCGCAGCTGCTCGAACAAGGCCACGCTTATTACTGCTATTGCAGCAGGGAAGAGCTGGAAGCCATGCGCGAAAAAGCCGAAAAAGAAGGCACCGCCACTTACGACCGTCGCTGGCGCCCCGAGCCGGGCAAAACGCTGCCGCAGCCGCCCGAAGGCGTCGAGCCGGTGGTGCGCTTCAAATCGCCGCTGGAAGGCGTCACCGCCTGGCAAGACTTGGTCAAAGGCGAAATCGCCATCCCCAATGAAGCGCTCGACGATTTGATTATCGCCCGCGCCGATGGCACGCCCACGTATAATTTCTGTGTGGTGGTAGACGATTACGACATGGGCATCACCCACGTTATCCGCGGCGACGATCACGTCAACAACACGCCCAAGCAAATCAATATTTTGAAGGCGCTCGGTACCACGCCGCCGCAATACGCGCATCTGCCAATGATTCTCAACGAGCAGGGTAAGAAAATCTCCAAACGCAGCGGCGACACCGTGGCGATTACCGATTTCGACGCCATGGGCATCCTGCCCGAAGCCATGCTCAATTATCTGGCACGCCTGGGCTGGGCACACGGCGACGATGAATTTTTCACCATGCAGCAGTTTATCGAATGGTTTGAGCTGAAAGACGTTTCCCCCTCACCCAGCCGCATGGACATGAAAAAACTGTTGTGGACCAACGGCGAACACATCAAAGCCACCGCCAACGACAAACTGGCCGAGCTGGTGATGCCTCGCCTGCGCATCCGCGACACCTTAGTCGACAGCAACAGCAAACCCGCTCTGGAAGATGCGTTGGCGCTGGTAAAAGACCGCGCTCAAGATCTCAACCAGTTGGCCGACGAATGCATGTATTTCTACAAAAAAGGCACGCCCGCCGATGCCGATGTGGCCAAACATTGGGACGACGAAGCCGCCGCCCGCATGCTGCGTTTTGCCGAAAAGCTCGAAGGCTTGCCCGATTGGGATGCCGAATCGATTCACGATTTGTTCCAGCCTTTCTGCGAAGCCGAAGGCATCAAAATGGGCAAACTCGGCATGCCGCTGCGCC
>CAYVIS010000382.1:0-1272 GCA_964451565.1 uncultured Neisseria sp. | reverse complement strand
GCTTGCCCGCGCCTACAATCTGCGCAATCAGATACAGAATCACCACCAAAATCGAACCGGAAGCGGCAAACAGGCGCACAGGCGTTTGCTGCAAACGATAGGCCACCACGTCGGCAAAGGTGAATTTACCCAAGTTGCGCAAGCGCTCGGCAATCAGAAACAAAACCAACGGCCAGCCGACCAAAAAGCCGGTGGAATAAATCAGGCCGTCGTAGCCGCGCATAAACACCATCGCGGAAATACCGAGAAACGACGCGGCAGACATATAGTCGCCCGCAATCGCCAGACCGTTTTGAAAGCCGGAAATGCCACCACCGGCCGTATAAAAATCTTTGGAAGACTTATTCTGCTTGGCCGCCCATTTGGTGATAAACAGCGTCGCACCCACGAAGATGAAAAACATCACCACCGCAGCCACATTCAACGGGCGCTGCTGCACTTCACCGGAAATCGCATCCGCAGCCCAAGCACCGTTGGCCATCAAAGCCGCAGTCAGCGCAAAAAACAATTTATTCATTTTTCCACTCCCATCACTTCACGCACCACTTCTCGGGTGGCCTTTTCGAATTTGCCGTTGGCAATATAAACATAAATACCCGTGATGGCGATTGAGAACAGAATCACAAACAGGCCGATATAGATACCCCACGTGGTCACTGCGCCTTCAGCCACCGGCGTGCCGAAAGTGTGCGGGTCGATACCGATAAATAAAATAAACACCACATAAACGGCAAACATCACGGCAGAAAACGTCCAACCCAAAATGGATTTTTGTCGTGCCATGGTTTGAAACTTGGGATGTGAAAGCACTCTTTCTGCAGTTTGCTTATCCATCTTAACTTCTCCTGATTATTCTGGTTAACCGGCTGGCCGGTATAGAGGATGGCTCAGACAGCGCCCTGTTTTCAGACGGCATTTCCGCCTTTCGGCAAGCGTATTTCTAAGAATCCTGTAAAGTATTAAAAAACTTTTCCAGACATCTTGGCTAATTTTATTTTCTGATAGCAGCGATTTGTGCAACTGATGGATAAAACCAAATAAATTGATTTAAAAGCATTATTCAGAGTAAAAACTCTTTCAGTCGTATTTAAAATATGTTAAAAAGAGCAAAGAAGAATGTAATGGAATGCAAGCGGGCCGCTACCGCATCAGTAGCGAATCCGTTTCATTAAAAGAGAAACGTTTAGAGAATTATTACCATGGACTACAACCAACTCAAAACCTTTACCGTAGTCGCCCACATCGGCAACCTCACCCAAGCCGCCGAAAAGC
>CAYVIS010000381.1:0-1290 GCA_964451565.1 uncultured Neisseria sp. | reverse complement strand
CGCTTTCAATCGGCTGCGAATTGAAATAGGCGATGCTGTTATCATGCGTGGAAAACCCGCCCAGCGACACCGCCGACATCGCATGACACACCGCGTCAAACCAGCTCATGCCCGCCCAATGCAGCGCCAACATGGTAATCACGGTAAACGACACATACAGAATCCACAGCTTTTTGGCCACTTGCGAAATACGCGGCGCCATTTTGGTGTCTTTGTCGATCCCCGGGATTTCCGCCTTAAACAACTGCGTGCCGCCGACGCCGAGCATAGGTAAAATCGCTACCGCCAGCACGATAATCCCCATGCCGCCGAGCCAGTTGAGCATGTGCCGCCAGAAATTAATCGATGGCGCCAGCGTATCGAGGCTGGTCATCACCGTCGCACCGGTGGTGGTCAGCCCCGACATGGCTTCGAAAAAAGCGTCGGTGTAGCTCAAATGCGGGAAATAGAGGTAAAACGGCATCGCCGCAATCACCGCAAAGCCCATCCACAACATAAACACCAACGTAAAACCGTCGCGCGGGCGCAACTCGCGGTTGTAGCGCAGCGTGAGCAGCCACACCGTTATCGACGACACAATCGTCACCAGCGCGGTGCGGCCGAATGCGGGCAATGCGTCGTCAAGAAACAGATACGACATCAGCGTGGGCGCCAAGAGCATGAACGAAAACAACACGCCGAGCTTGGAGAGCACGTGGACAATGGGAATGACTTTATACATGGCAAATCGGTTTCAGACGGCCTCAACAGGCGGAAATGGCCGAATGATTGGCCGCTTAGAGGGCAAACCCGTATTTTAACAAATTTTGCCAAACCACGCGCCGCGACTTTTGCGGAAGAAAATTCTTGCAAAATACTTTTCGCTTGCAAATCACCAATAAATCCGTCACTCGGCGCAGACAGGCGCCCAGTCTTCACTTTGGACAACGTTTCAAGCAAACTTGCCGTTTTTATTGCACATTACAACAAGGCCGTCTGAAAACCATTTCAGACGGCCTTTGCGCTGCCGGCAGTGATGATTTCATGTAACTGAGAGCGTGCAGAGTTGCACACCCGTCACCCCGGCGCAGGCGCGGCAATATCGGCGCAGGATGGGGGCAACCCCATCAAAAACTGCCAAACACCTGCAAATATAGTGAATTACAGTGGATAAGAATTAAATCTGAGCATTGATATGTGGCGAAAATCAAAACAGGTGGCTGCGCTTGTCGAAGCCCCCTCTTGAACCTCGGCATGGCTTCGACAAGCTCAGCCACCTGAATGTATTGAACTGTTTTATTTCTAATCCAC
>CAYVIS010000380.1:0-1294 GCA_964451565.1 uncultured Neisseria sp. | reverse complement strand
TACCGCGCGGCGGCCCCGACGGCGGCGACGGCGGCAAAGGCGGCAGCGTGTGGGCGGTGGCTGATGAAAACATCAACACCCTAGTCGAATACCGATTTGTCAAACGCTACCAAGCCAAAAACGGCGAAAAAGGCCACGGTGCCGACCGCTACGGCAAAGGCGCCGACGACATCGAGTTGCACATGCCCGTCGGCACGCTCATCCGCGACCTCGACACCGACGAAACCGTGGCCGACCTCACCGCCCACGGCCAGCGCGTCTGCCTCGCCAAAGGTGGCAAAGGCGGCCTCGGCAACATCCACTTCAAATCCTCAGTCAACCGCGCCCCCAAACACGCTACCCCCGGCGAAGAAGGCGAAGCGCGCAGCTTGCAGCTGGAATTGAAAGTATTGGCCGACGTCGGCCTGCTCGGCATGCCCAACGCCGGTAAATCCACGCTGATTTCCGCCGTATCCGCCGCGCGCCCCAAAATCGCCAATTACCCGTTTACCACCCTGCACCCCAACCTCGGCGTGGTGCGCATGGACGAAAACCACAGCTTCGTCATGGCCGACATCCCCGGCCTGATTGAAGGCGCGGCAGAAGGCGCAGGCCTTGGCCACCGCTTTTTGAAACACCTTTCCCGCACCGGTCTGCTGCTGCATGTGGTTGATTTGGCACCGTTTGACGAAAGCGTCAACCCTGCTGACGAAGCGCTCGCCATCATCAACGAGCTGTATAAATACGATGAAGAGCTGTATGACAAACCGCGCTGGCTGGTGCTGAATAAATTAGATATGCTCGACGAAGAAGAAGCCGAAGCGCGCGCCGCCGAGTTTCTCGAACAAATCGGTTGGGATTACCCCGCGCCCGACGACCGCTTCGGCTTCGACATGACCACTCCGCGCCTGTTTAAAATCAGCGCACTGGCGCATCAAGGCACACAGGCATTGGTGCAGCAAATCAACCAATACCTCACCGAGAAAAAGCGCCTTACTGCCGAAGCAGAAGAAGCCGCCAAAGCCGCGCAAACCGAAGCACCGTTGGCGCAAACCCAAACCGACACCTCTGTATTCAAAGCAGAATAAGGCCGTCTGAAATGAAAACCGCCTTCACCGCACTCATCGCCGCCACCACCCTCAGCGCCTGCGCCGCCCCATCCGAACCCATATTCGGCAGCGACCGCGACGCCCACGGCTGCATCGGCTCAGCCGGCCAAAGCTGGTCGGTGCTCAAACAGCAATGCGTGCAGCCGTGGGACGTGGCCAATTTGAAGCTCGACGACCCCGCCAACGACACCCTCGCCGTGTATGTC
>CAYVIS010000379.1:0-1299 GCA_964451565.1 uncultured Neisseria sp. | reverse complement strand
TTGAGCATTTTGTTCACTTCCTGAATGGTGGTGCCGGAGCCTGCGGCGATGCGGCGTTTGCGGCTGGCTTTGAGCAACGCGGGGTTGGCGCGCTCTTTGGCGGTCATCGAGTTGATGATGGCTTCCACATGCCCCATCGCTTTTTCCGCCGTGCCTTCTGGAATCTGCTTGGAGAGCTGGCCGATTTCGCCGGGCATTTTCGACATGATGCTTTCGAGGCCGCCCATATTGCGCATCTGCTGGATTTGCTCTTTGAAGTCGTTCAAATCGAAGCCTTTGCCTTTGTGCAGCTTTTTCGCCATTTTGGCGGCCACTTCTTCGTCGATGCCTTTTTGTACATCTTCAATCAAAGTGAGCACGTCGCCCATGCCGAGGATACGGCTGGCGATACGGTCGGGGTGGAAGGGCTCGAGGCCGGTGACTTTTTCGCCGATACCGAGAAATTTAATCGGTTTGCCGGTGGTTTGGCGCACGGATAAAGCCGCACCGCCGCGCGAATCGCCATCCATCTTGGTGAGAATCACACCGGTGAGCGGCAATGCTTCGTTGAATGCCTGTGCGGTGTTGACGGCATCTTGGCCAAGCATGGCATCCACCACAAACAGCGTTTCCACCGGGTTCACCGCCGCATGCAGCGCTTTGATTTCGGCCATCATCGCTTCGTCAATCGCCAAACGGCCGGCGGTATCGACCATCAACACATCGTAAAAATGTTTTTTGGCGTAATCCACGGCGGCACGGGCGATTTCGACCGGCTGTTGGCTGGTGTCGGAGGGGAAGAAGTCGACGCCTACTTGCTCGGCCAGCAGTTTCAATTGTTCGATGGCGGCGGGGCGGTATACGTCGGCGGAGACAACGAGAATTTTCTTTTTCTGCTCGGTTTTGAGCAGGCGCGACAGTTTGCCAACGGTTGTGGTTTTACCCGCACCCTGCAAACCGGCCATCAATACCACGGCCGGTGGCGCGGCAGAAAGGTTTAACGAGCTGTTTTCTTTGCCCATCAACTCCACCAACGCCTCATTGACTACACCGATAAAGGCTTGGTCGGGCGTGAGGCTGTCGCTGATTTCTTTGCCCAGCGCGCGTTCTTTAACGTTGTTGACGAAATCTTTGACAATGGGCAAAGCCACGTCGGCTTCCAAAAGTGCCAGGCGCACTTCACGCAGCGCTGCTTTGATGTTGTCTTCGGTGAGGGTTGCTTGGCCGCGGATGTTTTTAAACACATTGCTGAAGCGGCTGGTTAAATTGTCTAACATGCTTATCCTTAATAATGAGAATAGCTGCCACTACACGGGCGTT
>CAYVIS010000378.1:0-1335 GCA_964451565.1 uncultured Neisseria sp. | reverse complement strand
ACCGTGCCGCTGCCGGGCATGAAACAGCCCTGCATTTGTGGCTCGGGCAAAAAATTCAAAGCCTGCTGCGGACAGTTTTTCAAATAAACGGCGAATACGACAAAGGCCGTCTGAAAGGTGTACAAACCTTTCAGACGGCCTTTATAGAGTGGATTAGGTTGAATCAAGACAAGGTGGGACTGATTTACTAAGGTGCTGAAACCTTAGTAAATCGTTCTCTTTAAGTGTAGCCGCAGACAATACACCTGGTACGGCAAGGTGGGGCAACCGCTGTATGGGATCAAATTTAATCCGCTACAAAACCCACAGACAAAAAAAACCATTCATACCAAGGGAGAAGCATGAATGGTTAATACATTGCGGGAAAACGTCTTACTCACTACTTCGATTACTTCAAGGGAAAAGCAATCTCTGTCAGCGGTTCCTATTCTAGCCGAGCGAGTATTAAATGCCGTTAAGCTATGCAAGTATTCTATCAATTCGCTTCAATGATTGTTGCGCGGCGACGACGGCCTTTACCTATATAAAAAACAGGTGACCGCCTATTGGTTGTCGCGTATCCATTTGAGCCAGCGTGCAAACAAATCGGGGCGTAAGCCCGCCACCACCGAACGCTTGAACACATGCTCGCCGCTCCAGAATTCGTCGCCCTCCAGCGTGGCTAGGCAGCCGCCCGCTTCTTCGAAAATCAGCGCACCGGCGGCATAATCCCAAAGCTTCTGGCCGCCGTGCACATACACATCATAGCGCCCCGAAGCCAGATAACACCAATCGAGCGTGCTGCTGCCGAGGCTGCGGATGCTGCCGAACGGCGCCAAGGTGTTCAAGCGGCTGGAGAGTTTGCCCGAACGCAGGTATTTGATTTCCACGCCGGCAATCGCTTCATGCAGGCCTTTTTCTACGCTGCGTAACGGTAATTGGCGGCCGTTCATAAACGCGCCCTGCCCGCGCGCGGCGTAAAAGCATTCGTTGCTCACCGGATTGAATACCACGCCCATTTGTGCGCGCCCGTTTTGCACATAAGCCGCCGAGAGGGCGAAATGCGGCAGGCCGTTGATGAAATTGTTGGTGCCGTCGATGGGGTCGACCACCCACAAGCCTTCGTCGCTGTGTTGCCACAATTCGGTCTGCCGCTGCGGCGTCATTTCTTCGCCGAGCATGGGGCAGTCGATGATTTTGTGCAAACCCGCGTCAAACGCCGCCTGCGAAGCCAAATCGGCTTCAGTGAGCAACGAGCCGTCGAATTTGCGGCTGACGGCCACGTCCAAAAAGCGCGGCATCACTTCGGTTTGCGCCACTTCGCGCACCAGCGTTTGAAGCTTGTTTAACACATTT
>CAYVIS010000377.1:0-1340 GCA_964451565.1 uncultured Neisseria sp. | reverse complement strand
CGTGCCAACCTGCGTGATTTCTTTGAAGTAGACAGCCGCCACGTGGCCGTTGCCGCCCTGAGCGCATTGGCAGAGCAAGGCAAAGTCAGCAAAGAAACCGTTCAGCAAGCGATTGAAAAATACGGCATCAAAACCGATACCGCACCGAGCTGGAAACGCTGATAAAGCTTTCAGACGGCCTTTAAAATAAATGAAGGCCGTCTGAAACAGCCAGTTCAATCAGATCGTTCAATACAATCATCAGCCCGCAGCGTTTGGCGTTGCGGCTGCAAAAGGAAAACACGATGAGCCAAATCGTAGAAATCAAAGTACCCGATATCGGCGGCCACGATAATGTGGACGTGATTGACGTAGCCGTTAAGGCCGGCGATACCATCGCCGTAGACGACACCCTGATTACCCTCGAAACCGACAAAGCCACCATGGATGTACCGGCAGATGCCGCCGGCGTGGTAAAAGCCGTCAACATCAAAGTAGGCGACAAAGTATCCGAAGGCACGGTGATTCTGACCGTAGAAGCTGCCGGCGATGCTGCCGAAACCGCACCGCAAGAAACCGCGGCGCCTGCCGCTGAATCTGCACCTGAAGCCGCCCCCGCACAAGCAGCCGCTCCGGCACCTGCTGCGCCTGCTGCCGGTGGTGTGGTGAAAGTAGAAGTACCCGATATCGGCGGCCACGACAATGTAGACGTGATTGCCGTTGAAGTAAAAGTGGGCGACACCGTAGCCGAAGACGATACCCTGATTACGCTGGAAACCGACAAAGCCACCATGGATGTGCCCAGCACCGCCGCCGGTGAAGTGAAAGCCGTTTACATCAAAGTCGGCGACAAAGTATCGCAAGGCACCGTGATTATCGAAGTGGCTGCCTCAGGCGCCGCTGCCGCACCGGCTGCAGAAGCCCCGAAAGCAGAAGCACCTAAAACGGAAGCCGCACCGGCACCGCAAGCCGCCGCACCTGCTGCTTCAGCACCCGCTGCACCGAAAGCCGCTTTCGGCAATACGCCGGTAAATGAAGCTGCGTTTGCCAAAGCCCATGCCGGCCCCTCCGCACGCAAACTGGCGCGCGAATTGGGCGTGGATTTGGGCTTGGTGCAAGGTTCGGGTCTCAAAGGCCGCATTGTCGGCGAAGACATCAAAGCCTTCGTGAAAGCCGCGATGCAAGGCGGTGCAGGCAAAGGCGCACCGGTTGCAGCCGGCGCTTCTTTGGGCGGCGGTTTGGACTTGCTGCCGTGGCCGAAAATCGATTTCAGCAAATTCGGCGAAATCGAAGTAAAAGAGCTTTCCCGCATCAAGAAAATTTCCGGCCAAAACCTGTCGCGCAACTGGGTGGTGATTCCG
>CAYVIS010000376.1:0-1342 GCA_964451565.1 uncultured Neisseria sp. | reverse complement strand
TTTTCCACGCATGATAACAGCATCGCCTATTTCAATTCGCAGCCGATTGAAAGCGTGTTGATGGTGTCGACGATTCTGGGTGCCATCAGCTTTGCCAGCCACTTCGCCGCTTTGCGCGGGCGCTCGCTTAAGGCTTACTGGCGCGATGAGGAATGCCGCACGCTGCTGTTTGTGTTGGCCGCCAGCATTGTCAGCGTCAGCGTTTATTTGTGGCAGATGCAGTTTTATCCGACGCTGCAGGATGCTTTCCGCTTCGTCAGCTTCAATTTCGTTTCCATCGGCCTGGCCAACGGCTATGCCAACACCGATTTCAACCAATGGCCGCTGATTGCCTCGCTGTGGATGTTTTTTCTCGCCAACGTGCTGGCCAGCTCCGGCTCAACCGGCGGCGGCATCAAGGCGGTGCGCGCGATTGTGTTGTTTAAATTCAGCCTGCGTGAAATGACGCTGCTGCTGCACCCGAAAGCCGTGCGCACAGTAAAGGTTAACGGGCGCAGCATCCCCGAACGCACCGCGTTGACGGTGTTGGCGTTTCTGTTTGTGTATTTTATGACCGTGGTGCTGTTTACCTTTATGATGATGGCGGCAGGCTCAGATTTCATGACGGCCTTCACCGCCATCATTGCCTGCATCACCAACGCCGGCCCCGGCTTGGGCTCGGTCGGCCCCGCTTCCAATTATGCCGGACTCAACGATATCCAGAAATGGCTGTGCACCGTGGTGATGCTGCTCGGCCGTTTGGAAATCTTCACTGTGCTGGTGTTGCTGACACCTGCCTATTGGAAAAAGTAAAACTGCTGTTCAGACGGCCTTGGCAATCGAACGTCAAAGCAGGCTCAGCCACTTGAATCCATGCCAAGGCCGTCTGAAAAATGTAAATATTTGTTGCAGACACAAAACCCGTGTCCAAATCACTTAAAATCGGCTAACGAAACCGAATGGCCGACGATAAACCAGAAAGCTCCATGATGATAAACCGCGCACTCAAACTCACTTCCCTTGCCGCCGCCTTGCTGCTGGCGGCCTGTTCTTCTTCCGAGCAGCCGCTCGAGCCGATTAACCGCGGTGAAACCCCCGCCGGCGGCATCAGCCTGCCCGGCAGCCGCGCGGTCGAATCGCCTGCCAAAGTGCTGAGCGATTACAGCCTCTACCGCAGTACACTCGACGCCATCAAGCGTGATGACGATATTCTGCCTGCACAATTTTTAAACCAGGCGGGCGACAGCGCCATGAGCGAGAGCGTGCGCAACGAATGGCTCAAAAGCCTTGGCAAACGCGGCCAATGGGTGCAGTTTGACCAGCAATACCGCCAGCTCGCCGCCGAAGCGCGCGCGCAGGAAGT
>CAYVIS010000375.1:0-1343 GCA_964451565.1 uncultured Neisseria sp. | reverse complement strand
TAACTTTTAATTATAACAAAGGCCGTCTGAAACAGGGGCATTCAATGCTACAATTCAGCCGTTTTCCGCCCATTGTTCAGACGGCCTCATGCAACACACCCTCACCACCATCGCCACCGTGCACTCGCCCTATCCGCAAAAATTCGGCGTCGCCCGCCAACCCGGTCTCGTGCCCGCTGCCGAAGTGCGCATCGAGCTCAACCCCGAATTCAACGCCGACAGCGTGCGCGGGCTGGAAGCCTTTGATTATGTGTGGATCAGCTTTATCTTTCACGGCGTGCTGGATGAAGGCTGGTCGCCGCTGGTGCGGCCGCCGCGTTTGGGTGGCAAACAGAAAATGGGCGTATTTGCCACCCGCAGCCCCCACCGCCCCAATCATCTGGGCTTGTCGCTGCTGAAACTGGAACGCATCGACAGCGGCAAAACCATATCACTGATTTGCAGCGGCGCCGACCTGCTAGACGGTACGCCGGTGGTCGACATCAAACCGTATATCCCATTTGTAGAGGCCAAACCCGATGCCGCCAGCGGCTTTGTCAGCGGCAAACCCGACGAATTGGACGTATGCTGGCAAGCCGATTGCGGTGCAGAACACTTGCCCGCAAACACCCGCGCCCTCATCGCCCAATCCATCGCCCAAGACCCGCGCCCTGTTTATCAGGATATTCCCGAACGCGTGTATGTGATGAGCGTGGGCGGTTATGAAGTGAAATTTCAGATTCAGCAACACACCGCCACCGTGATTGCAGTTTATCCACAGGTTTGAACAGCATATCCTGCATTTTTCCAATGACACAGGCCGTCTGAATCTTTTCAGACGGCCTATCTGCTTGTAGGCAACATTCGCTACTAAAATAAAGCGGCAAACCGTAATCAATTTTACGAAATAGCAAACCGACACGCCGATTTACCCATAAAAAATAAAAGGCCGTCTGAAAGAATCTTTCAGACGGCCTCGCTTTATTGATATTTTGTGTTTATGAAGCGTGTTGTAAAGCGTAAATCTTTGATTTATTTAATCAGGGTAGCGAAGTATTTCAAGGTACGCACCAGTTGGCAGGTATACGACATTTCGTTATCGTACCAAGCCACGGTTTTCACCAGTTGTTTGTCGCCGACAGTCATCACGCGGGTTTGGGTGGCGTCAAACAGCGAGCCGAATTCCATGCCGATCACATCGGATGACACCAGTTGCTCTTCGGTGTAGCCGAATGATTCGTCGGCAGCAGCCTGCATGGCGGCGTTGATTTCTTCTTTGGTTACCTGTTTTTCCAACACAGTCACCAGTTCGGTCAACGAGCCGGTGGCCACGGGCACGCGCTGGGCTGAGCCGTCGAGTTTTC
>CAYVIS010000374.1:0-1343 GCA_964451565.1 uncultured Neisseria sp. | reverse complement strand
TTGCAGGCTTATTTTTCTCAATCTGTTGTGTAAACAACGCGGTTATTTCTTACACATAAAGCCGTCTGAAAGCCCATCAGGTTTTCAGACGGCCTTTTCTTTATGAACAACGCTTATAGGGCAATTGTTTTGCCGATTACAGGCGTTCTGTTCAAATTCATTCAGGCAGCCTCGATATCGGCTTTTTTATCAGCGCAGAAATGCCGTTGCAATGCCTGTCTGAAGCTTTTCCCACCTTGTCATACCCGCCAAGCCTCGCTGGTTGGCGACCGGCTCGGTGCTATGATTGTGAAATAGCTAATTATTTATTTTTGCTGTAAGAAATGCTTTTCAGGCATTTTTGATGCGGTTGGGGAGAAGATAATGGAAATCCGCGTGTTGCGCTATTTTTTGGCGGTGGCCAAAACGGGCAATATTACCAATGCCGCCAATGCTTTGCATTTAACCCAGCCGACGCTTTCCCGCCAAATCAAGGAGCTGGAAGAGCGGCTTGGGCAGGCGTTGTTGGTGCGCAAGAGCCATCATGTGAGCCTGACACCTGCCGGGGTGCTGTTTCGCAAACGGGCGGAAGAAATCATCAGCATGGTCGATAAAACCCATGCGGAATTCAAAACCATGCAGGATACCGTGAGCGGCGATATTTATATCGGCGGCGGCGAAACCGATGCCATCCGGCGGATTGCCGAGATATTGAAATCCCTGCGTGAGCGCTATCCAGGCATTCATGTGCATCTGTATAGCGGCAATTCGACGGATGTGACGGAACGCTTGGACAAGGGTTTGCTCGATTTTGGTTTGCTGATTGACCCTGCGGACTTGACCCGTTACGACTCGCTGCGTTTGCCCGATCGTGACCGTTGGGGCGTGGTGATGCGCAAAGACAGCCCGCTGGCGGCGAAAACCAGCATCCGCAAAGACGATTTATTCGGCTTGCCGCTGATTTGTTCGCGCCAAGCGATGGCGGCGGACAGCGATAGCAATGATTTTGTCGCCTGGTTTGGCGATGATTTCGACAAGCTGGATATCGTGACCACTTTCAATCTGATTTATAACGCCAATATCATGGTGGAAAGCGGCATCGGCTATGCGCTTTCCATCGATAAGCTGACCAACACGTCGGCCGGCAGCCCGCTCTGTTTCAGACCGTTATCACCGGCGCTGGAATCCGGTCTGAATATCGTGTGGAAAAAAGAGCAGGTGTTTTCTGCCGCATCGGCGTTATTGCTGCAAGAAATGCGGGCGGCATTTGCTTGATGCCGGTGCGATATGGGAGTGCGGCTTTGGCGTGAACCTTACGCACCCATTCAAGCATTCAAGAAATGCCTAAAAAGCATTTCTTAATA
>CAYVIS010000373.1:0-1344 GCA_964451565.1 uncultured Neisseria sp. | reverse complement strand
CGCTGCTCACCCACATCGACGCGGGTTTGGCGCTGAAAACCATCCGCGTGGTCGACCAACTCAGCGGCCGCCAACTCGGCATCCGCGCCGACATCACGCCGCAGGTGGCGCGTATCGACGCGCATTTGTTGTCGGCCAACAACGGCATCAACCGTCTCTGCTATGCCGGCTCAGTGCTGCATGCGCGCCCTGACGGTTTTTTAAACACGCGCGAGCCTTTGCAGGTGGGCGCGGAATTATACGGCCTGGCGGGTGTGGAAGCCGACATCGAACTGATTGATTTGATGCTCAAAAGCCTGAAAATCGGCGAAGTGGGCGAATTGCTGCTGTCGCTCGGCCACATCGGCGTATTCCGTGCGCTGGCTGCGGCAGCAGAGTTGGATGACCAACAATCTGCGCAATTGCTGGCGCTGATGCAGGACAAAGACGCCGCCGCCGTATACGCGCAGGTGGCGGCTTGGCAGCTTGACGGCATGTGGGCGAAAGCATTTGCGCTGTTGCCGACGCTGTATGGCGGTCGCGAAGTGTTGGAAGAAGCGCGCGCGCGCCTACCCGATTTGTTTGCCGTCGGCGCGGCGTTGGACGATTTGCAGGCCGTTTGCGATGCGTTCCCCGCGCAAAATGTGCACATCGATTTATCGGAGCTGCGGGTGGACAATTACCACACCGGCCTGCTGTATGCCGCTTACGGCAGCGAATGCCACGATGCCGTGGCGCGCGGCGGCCGTTACGACGGCTTGGGCGGCTATTTCGGCCGTGCCCGTCCGGCCACCGGTTTCAGCTTCGACTTGCGCACCTTCACCGGCCGTTTGCCGAAAATCCGCCGTCTGCCCGCGATTGCCGTGGCACAACAGGATGTCGCGCAGGCCGCCGAAATCATCGCGCAGCTGCGTGCGGAAGGGCAATGCGTGGTGATTGATTACGGCATCGAATCCAATGCCAGTCGCGACGTCACCAGCCGCTTGGTCGCTCAAGATGGCAAGTGGGTGATTGTTGAGCAGGCTTGATAGACAGATTTTTAGTTTCGACAGTTAAAGGTATCGAAAATGGTAAAAAACGTGGTAGTCATCGGCGCCCAATGGGGCGATGAAGGTAAAGGTAAAATCGTAGACTGGCTGGCGGAAGAAACCAGCGGCGTGGTGCGCTTCCAAGGCGGCCACAATGCGGGTCACACGCTGGTGGTGGGCGGCAAGAAAACCATTCTGCGCCTGATTCCGAGCGGCATCCTGCATGAATCGCTCGACTGTTTCATCGGCTCCGGCGTGGTGGTCAGCCCCGAAGCGCTGCTCGGCGAAATCGACGAATTAAACGCCGCCGGTGTGAAAAACGTAGAAGGCCGTCTGA
>CAYVIS010000372.1:0-1360 GCA_964451565.1 uncultured Neisseria sp. | reverse complement strand
CGACGGCGGCTGGAGCGGCGCGCAGCTTTATGTCGGCGCGGCGTTTGTGGTGTTGTTGGCAGCGGCAGCGGTGTTTGCGCTGGGCAGGAAAATGCGGGCGCAGGCGGTTTAAGCGTAGCGCTGCTTGCATTTGACAGATGTGATGAAGGCCGTCTGAAAAGGTGTTGCAACCTTTCAGACGGCTTTTTGTCAGCAGGGCAGTTTTCAGACGGCCTTAAAACAATTTGTGCGAATCCAGCAGCAGCGTGACCGGGCCGTCGTTGCATAAGTCTATCTGCATATGGGTTTGGAAACGGCCGGTTTCGACGTGCAGGCCGTGACCGCGCAGCATTTCGGCCACGCGCTGGTAAAGGGCATCGGCCTGTTTGGGGCGGGCGGCTTCGGAAAACGAGGGGCGGCGGCCGTTGCGGGCGTCGGCATAGAGGGTGAATTGGGAAACCAGCAACACCGCGCCGCCGATGTCTTTGAGCGACAGATTCAGTTTGCCCGCATCGTCTTCGAAAATGCGCAGGTTGGCGGTTTTGTCGGCGATGTAGCGGGCATCGGCTTCGCTGTCGGCATGGCTGACGCCGAGTAAAACCATCAGGCCGTGTTGGATTTGGCCGACGGTTTCGCGGCGGTCGGCTTCGAGGGTGTCGACACGGGCGTGGGTGACTTTTTGGATAACGGCGCGCATGGGTACGGATTTTTGTTGGCAGGGTTTAAAAGGTAATAAAAAGAGATCGTTTGATAGTTTGGCAAGCTCTCTACAAGGTGGTTTTGATAGATTCAGTATTAGGGGATTTACAAAATGAACAAAGAAAATACTACCCTTCTTCTTTTGTCTGAAGATGTGCATTTAATGCGTTAGACTCAGCAGCAACATCAAATAAGGACGGGGGCACAATGTTCAGTTTTTGGTATTCGGCCAACAAAAGTTCAAAGAAATCGGCTGCTGGCTCATATGCACGCTTGGTAGAGCAAACGTCTACATAACCGTATTGCAAAAGTAGAGTATTTAACAGCGCACCGTTTTGCAAATGCAGCCAATGGGCATAAACAAAAAGGGGATAGTGTTCTGGGTGGTTTGTTATGGTTTGTTGTCGCGATTTACCACCAGCTTTATAGGCTTCAAATGATGCGTTATGTTCATCAAGCCACGCTTCAAAAACATCCCAGTCGTTCAAAAATGAATACACAAAATCATGCTGCTCGGAACTTAACGCCCACCAATCAGCCGCCAAGTTGTAATTGAGTCCAATACTTAAATATTCGGAGGTTTGGTACTTGGACATAGGGTTTTCTTTTCGAGTATGAATAGACATTTCAAACCATTTTTTTCAATGAAACAGGAGTTTAGCTATGGCTCAAGAAATAAGTA
>CAYVIS010000371.1:0-1369 GCA_964451565.1 uncultured Neisseria sp. | reverse complement strand
GCTACGGCTTTATCCGCTTCGGCTCGCGCGTGGATGTGTATCTGCCCACCGATGCGCAGGCGCAAGTGGCCATCGGCGACAAAGTGAGTGCCAGCAGCACCATTCTCGCGCGCCTGCCGCTGAAAGCCGCCGTGCCCGAAGCGCCCGCCGAGCATCCTGCCGAGCAGCAAAACGCCGCCCCGGCAGCCGCGCCGACCGCCGAAGCGGTGAACGAATACGCCAACCTGCCTGAAACGCAAACCGAAACCGCCGAGGCGGTGAAGCCCGCCGTTGACGTGGTAGACGCGCCTGCGGTGGAAAGCCCGACTGCTGAGCCGGTCGCCGAACATGCCGAACTGCCCGAAACCACAACCGAGGCAGACAGCCCGACCGCCGAGCAAGCCAGTGAGCAGCAAGTGGTGGAAGAAGCCGCAGCAAAAGTGAAGAAAGCCGCCAAGAAACAGACAAGCGGCAAATAATAAGGCAGCACTTGATAGCAGAAACGGTTTTCAGACGGCCTGAAAACCGTTTTTTTTATAGTGGATTAGGTTGAATCAAGATAAGGCGGGCCAACGCTGTATAGGTTCAAATTTATAGTGGATTAGCATTAAATCTGAACATTGTGATATATCGTGAAAATCAAAACAAGCTCAGCCACCTGAATGTATTGAACGGTTTTATTTCTAATTCACTATAATGCACTATATCGCATGGCTTTCTTGCCGGGCGGGTATATAATCTTGTGCAATCAATAATATTCAGGCCGTCTGAAAGACAAATCGCTTGCCTGCCAAACCCTTTCAGACGGCCTTGTTCAAAAAGGAAACCCCTTGAGCCAAAAACCCACCTCATTTCACATCGACAAAACGTTGGAAAAACCCGAGCGGGTGATGCTGGTCGGCGTGATGCTCAGCGCCGATTACAGCGGCGCCAACGAAACGCGCGAACGGGCGTTTCAGGCGGCGCAAGACGAAGCCGCCGATTTGGTGCGCGCCACCGGCGGCGAGTTGGCGCACATTGAAACCGCCAAGCGCGACAAAGCCCATGCGGCGCTGTTTGTCGGCACCGGCAAGGCGGAGGAGCTGGCCGATTTGGTGCGGCAATACGATATCGAGCTGGTGGTGTTCAACCACGAGCTCACGCCCACGCAGGAGCGCAACTTGGAAAAAGCGCTGCAATGCCGTGTGCTCGACCGTGTCGGCCTGATTTTGGCGATTTTCGCCCAGCGCGCGCAATCGCAAGAGGGCAAGCTGCAAGTGGAATTGGCGCAACTGAGCCATCTGAGCGGCCGCCTCGTGCGCGGCTACGGCCATCTGCAAAGCCAGCGCGGCGGCATCGGCCTCAAAGGCCCGGGCGAAACCCAGCTCGAAACCGACCGCCGCCTGATTAA
>CAYVIS010000370.1:0-1373 GCA_964451565.1 uncultured Neisseria sp. | reverse complement strand
TGTGGGCGCAGGAAGAGCCGCGCAACCAAGGCGCGTTCTACCAAATCCGCCACCGCATCGAGCGCGTTATCGGTGCTTCGCAAAAACTCACTTTTGCAGGCCGTCCGACCAGCGCTTCACCGGCTGTCGGCTACATGAGCAAACACGTTGCCCAGCTCAAACAGCTGATTGACGATGCATTA
Organism: uncultured Neisseria sp.; assembly: GCA_964451565.1. GTDB lineage: Bacteria > Pseudomonadota > Gammaproteobacteria > Burkholderiales > Neisseriaceae > Neisseria. The sequence continues at coordinate 1,191 of CAYVIS010000370.1, read as the reverse complement.
AACCTCAACTAACCGCTTAGGCCGTCTGAAAGCCTGCAAAGCTTTCAGACGGCACACATCACTGGAGAATAAAATGATTGTAGAAGTTAAAGTACCTGTATTGTCGGAGAGCGTATCCGAAGGCACCCTGATGAGCTGGCACAAAAAAGTCGGCGAATACGTTGAGCGCGACGAAATCCTGATTGACGTGGAAACTGACAAAGTGGTGTTGGAAGTGCCGTCGCCGCAAGCCGGTGTGTTGGTGGAAATCATCGCTCAAGACGGCGAAACCGTAGTGGCCGAGCAATTGCTGGCTAAAATCGACACCGAAGCCAAAGCCGAAACCGAAGCTGCGCCCGCAGCCGAAGAGGCCGCGCCTGCAAAAGAAGCCGACGCTCCGGCAGCCGCTTCCAATGCTCAAGCCGGTGTGGCCATGCCCGCCGCAGCCAAACTGGCCGCCGAAAAAGGCGTGGATGTCAACAGCGTGCAAGGCTCGGGCCGTGACGGGCGCGTGTTGAAAGAAGACGTGCAAAACGCTTCTGCCGCACCCAAAGCCGCCGCACCTGCTGCCGCTGCCGCCCCGGTGCCTGCCGGTGCCCGTCCGGAGCAGCGCGTGCCGATGAGCCGCTTGCGCAGCCGCGTGGCCGAGCGCCTGCTGGCTTCGCAACAAGAAAACGCCATCCTCACCACGTTCAACGAAGTGAACATGCAGCCGGTGATGGACTTGCGCAACAAATACAAAGAAAAATTCGAAAAAGAGCACGGCGTGAAGCTGGGCTTTATGTCGTTCTTTGTTAAAGCTGCTGTAGCCGCGCTGAAAAAATACCCGGTGGTGAATGCCTCTGTTGACGGCAACGATATCGTTTACCACGGCTTCTTCGACATCGGCATCGCCATCGGCAGCCCGCGCGGCCTGGTGGTACCGATTCTGCGTGACGCCGACCAAATGAGCATCGCCGACATCGAAAAAGCCATCGTGGATTACGCCGTAAAAGCCAAAGACGGCAAAATCGCGCTGGAAGACCTCACCGGCGGCACCTTCAGCATCACCAACGGCGGCACTTTCGGCTCGATGATGTCTACCCCCATCATCAACCCGCCGCAATCGGCCATTCTCGGCATGCACGCCACCAAAGAGCGCGCCATGGTTGAAAACGGCCAAGTGGTGGTGCGCCCGATGATGTATCTGGCCTTGTCTTACGACCACCGCAT
>CAYVIS010000369.1:0-1405 GCA_964451565.1 uncultured Neisseria sp. | reverse complement strand
TCAAAACGCACGGCAAAATAGCCCATCGCCATGATGATGAAAATCGGCATCGTAATGGTAAGAATCGCGAGCATAAGCCCCCTTACAGGCCGTCTGAACACAAACCGCCGTCGTCAATCTTGAGTTGGGTGAAACCCTTTGAAATATCTGTTGCCATTTTAACAGAATCCGCCGCCCCTGCCCTGCCAATCTGCACCAGCACCCGACAGACGGTCTGAGACCTTTGCAAAATACATTCTTCCTTGAAAATAGCCGACAAACCCGTCATTCCGGCGCAGGCCGGAATCCAGCTATCAAGATTCAACTTGTTGATTTTAAAGCAGCTTCAAGCGGAAAATGGATTCCGGCCTGCGCCGGGGTAGCGTAGCGGACTTGCGCAGCTAATGACGGAATTGAGTGATTTGGCGATGATTCACATAGTCATTTTGCAAAGATCTCGGCCTGCCTGACGACTAAAACGGCAAACGTTCAGACGGCCTCAAAGCGGATTAAGTGCAGCGGCACACAACACAGTATGACACAAAAGCGCCGCCCGCTTTCCCAAATACGGAATTTCAGACAAATGCTTTCAGACGGCCTCAAATCGCGCTATATTAGCGTTTTGCTTAATTTATCCGCCGTAAGGAGCCGCCATGCAAACCCAAGCCGTCATTGACCACATCGTCAACTGGTTGAAAAATTATGCCGAAAGCGCCCGCGCCAAAGGCTTTGTGGTCGGCGTGTCCGGCGGCATCGATTCCGCCGTGGTCTCCACACTCGCCGCTAAAACCGGTTTGCCAACGCTGCTGCTGGAAATGCCCATCCGCCAAAAAGCCGACCAAATCGACCGCGCCCAGCAACATATCGACAACCTCAGCAGCCGTTTCGGCAACGTATCCGGCCAACGCATCGATCTCACCCCCACATTTGAGCAATTTGCCGCCACCGTTGACGTTGACGAAGCCGACTACCCCGCCAAACAGCTCGCCCTGGCCAACGCCCGCTCGCGCCTGCGCATGGTCACACTTTATTATTACGGCCAAATCAACGGCTTGCTGGTCACCGGCACCGGCAACAAAGTAGAAGATTTCGGCGTCGGCTTTTTCACCAAATACGGCGACGGCGGCGTCGACATCAGCCCGATTGCCGACTTGCTGAAAACCCAAGTGTATAAACTGGCCGCCGCGCTCGACATCATCGAATCCATCCAAACCGCCGTCCCCACCGACGGCTTGTGGGACACCGAACGCACCGACGAAGCACAAATGGGTGCGACCTATCCCGAACTGGAATGGGCGATGAGCGTGTACGGCCAACAGCCGCCTGAAGCGTTTGCAGGCCGCGAGCGCGAAGTATTGGAAATCTACACCCGCCTGCACCGCGCCATGCAGCACAAAGTCAATCCGATTCCGGTATGCGAAATTCC
>CAYVIS010000368.1:0-1405 GCA_964451565.1 uncultured Neisseria sp. | reverse complement strand
TCGACACCCCGGGACACGTTGACTTCACCGTAGAAGTTGAGCGTTCTATGCGTGTATTGGACGGTGCGGTAATGGTTTACTGCGCGGTAGGCGGCGTACAGCCCCAGTCTGAAACCGTATGGCGTCAGGCCAACAAATATGCCGTACCCCGTTTGGCCTTCGTGAACAAGATGGACCGTCAAGGCGCCAACTTCTTCCGCGTGGTTGAGCAAATGAAAACCCGCCTGCGCGCGAATCCGGTACCGATCGTGATTCCGGTGGGTGCGGAAGACAACTTTGAAGGCGTGGTTGACCTGATCAAAATGAAAGCCATTATTTGGAACGAAGCCGACAAAGGCGTGACTTTCGAATACGGCGACATCCCTGCCGATCTGGCCGATACCGCTGAAGAGTGGCGTCAAAACATGATCGAAGCGGCTGCAGAAGCGTCTGAAGAGCTGATGGACAAATACCTCGGCGGCGAAGACCTGACTGAAGAAGAAATCGTAGCTGCTTTGCGTCAACGCACGCTGGCCGGTGAAATCCAGCCGATGCTGTGTGGTTCTGCCTTCAAAAACAAAGGCGTGCAGCGTATGCTCGACGCCGTTGTCGAGCTGCTGCCCGCGCCGACCGACATTCCGCCGGTACAAGGTACCAAGCCGAATTCGGAAGAAGCCGACAGCCGCGAAGCCAGCGACGATGCACCGTTCTCTGCTTTGGCGTTCAAAATGATGAACGACAAATACGTTGGTAACCTGACCTTCATCCGCGTGTACTCAGGCGTGTTGAAATCAGGCGACAGCGTGACCAACTCGGTTAAAGGCACACGCGAGCGTATCGGCCGTCTGGTACAGATGACCGCCAACGACCGTGAAGAGATCGAAGAAGTACGCGCCGGCGACATCGCCGCCGCCATCGGTCTGAAAGACGTGACCACCGGTGAAACCCTGTGTGCCGAAAGCGCACCGATTATCTTGGAACGCATGGAATTCCCCGAGCCGGTAATCCACGTTGCCGTTGAGCCGAAAACCAAAGCCGACCAAGAGAAAATGGGTATCGCCCTGAACCGCTTGGCTAAAGAAGACCCGTCTTTCCGCGTGCGCACTGATGAAGAATCAGGCCAAACCATTATTTCAGGTATGGGCGAACTGCACTTGGAAATCATTGTAGACCGCATGAAGCGCGAGTTTGCCGTAGAGGCCAACATCGGCGCGCCGCAAGTGGCTTACCGTGAAACCATCCGCAAAGCGGTTAAGGCCGAATACAAACACGCCAAACAATCAGGCGGTAAAGGCCAATACGGTCACGTTGTGATCGAGATGGAGCCGATGGAACCGGGTGGCGCAGGCTACGAATTCATCGACGAAATCAAAGGTGGTGTGATTCCGCGCGAATTCATCCCGTCTGTTGACAAAGGTATCCGCGA
>CAYVIS010000367.1:0-1411 GCA_964451565.1 uncultured Neisseria sp. | reverse complement strand
TGTACTGTCTGCGGCTCCCCGCCTTGTCCTGATTCAAATCTAATCCACTATATAAAGGCCGTCTGAAACGTTTTCAGACGGCCTCGTCATAAATGTCAACTTCAGTCCACCCACACAAACGGCTCGCCCAAATCCGCCAACAACACCGACACATGCGACTGCTGCGGCTGTTTCACTGCCGTCAGCAGCCACACATCCTGCTGCGCGGCCAAGGCTTTCAGACGGCCTAATGCCTGCTGCTGCGTTTCGCCATGCAATTCTTCCAAATAACGGCTGCTGAATACAGCAAAATTCGCAGCCGTGTCTTGGTGATACCACTTGCGCAACGCCGCGCTCGGCGTGAGCTCTTTCAACCACAACACCCCCGCCATACGCGCTTTCTCGATACCGCGCGGATAGAGGCGGTCGACAAACACCGCGGCGGTGTGCGGCGGCAGGGTGTGGAAATCGTAGATTCTTTGCACGCGATACATTTTCAGACGGCCTCCTTGCGGTATTTTATAGTGGATTAGCAATAAAATCGTTCAATACATTCAGGTGGCTGAGCTTGTCGAAGCCATTCGGTGAGTTAAGATAGGCTTCGACAAACTCAGCCATCTGTTTTGATGTTCACGATATACAAATGTTCGGATTTAATTCTAATCCACTCTATGTGGTTAAGGTGCTTGAAGCCGACACGCCCAATCTTGCAGTCATCATTTGGCGATAACCGAGGCCGTCTGAAACCCAAGCAACCCTTTCAGACGGCCTATTTCCCTTTCCAAGTCAGCGCCAAATCATACAGCGCTTTTTTGCTCTCGCCGCTGATTTTGGCCGCCAAATCCGCCGCCTGTTTGGTGGGCAGCTCCGCCGCCAACACCTTCATCACCTGTTGCGCGGCTTCGGGCAGCTCGCTGTGTTTTTCCACTTGCGCGGGGTGCAGAATCAACACCATTTCGCCGCGGCTTTGGTTGCTGTCTTCCTGCAAGGCCGTCTGAATCTCGGCCACGCTGCCGCTGAGGAAGGTTTCAAAAGTTTTGGAAATTTCGCGCGCCAACACCAGCTTGCGCGCGGGGAACAACGCCGCCATATCGGCCAGCGCGGCTTCGATGCGGTGCGGCGTTTCAAACATCACCACCGGATAAGCCGCTTCTGCCCACGAAGCCAGCAGCTTTTGGCGCTCGCCAGCTTTAGGCGGCAGAAAACCGTTGAAATAGAAATTCGGCTCGCTCACACCGGCCACGCTCAAGGCCGCCATCACGGCGCTGGGGCCGGCCACAGGCACGACTTTAAAGCCTGCTTCGCGCACCCGCGCCGCCAGTTTCGCGCCCGGATCGCACACCGCCGGCGTGCCCGCGTCGCTCACCTGCGCCACGCTTTTGCCCTCGGCCAGCGCGGCGATGATTTTGTCGGCCATCTGCTGCTCGTTGTG
>CAYVIS010000366.1:0-1417 GCA_964451565.1 uncultured Neisseria sp. | reverse complement strand
GGCATCATGCAGGTGGTGATTAAAATCATCGGCGGTTTTCTGCAAAAAATGCTCGGCACGTCGCGGGCGGAATCGATGTCGGCGGCGGCGAATATTTTTGTCGGCCAAACCGAAGCGCCGCTGGTGGTGCGCCCGTTTATTAAAAACATGACCAAGTCGGAATTGTTTGCCATTATGAGCGGCGGCTTGGCTTCGGTGGCAGGCTCGGTGCTCGGCGGTTATGCGCAGATGGGCGTGCCGCTGCCGTATCTGATTGCGGCTTCGTTTATGGCCGCGCCGGGCGGTTTGCTGTTTGCCAAACTGCTGATTCCGGAAACGGAAACGCCGCGCACCGATGAAGAATCGGTCGATGAGGCGGATAAGCCGGTGAATGTGATTGACGCGGCGGCTGGCGGCGCGGTAACGGGTGCGCAGATTGCGATTGCTATCGGCGCGTCGCTGCTGGCGTTTGTGGCGTTGATTTCGTTGATTAACGGCATCATCGGCGGCGTTGGCGGCTGGTTCGGCTATGGCGAACTGACGTTGCAGGCGATTTTGGGTTGGCTGTTTTCGCCGTTGGCTTGGCTGATTGGTGTGCCGTGGAGCGAAGCCGGCGTGGCCGGTTCGTTGATCGGGCAAAAAGTGGTGGTGAACGAATTTGTGGCTTATTCGGCGTTTACCGAAATGCTGAAACCCGAATCGGGCGTGGTGTTGAGCGAAACCACCAAAGCGATTATTTCGTTTGCGCTGTGCGGTTTTGCCAATCTCGGCTCGATTGCGGTGTTGGTCGGCGGCCTGAGCATTATGGCGCCGACGCGCCGGCGCGATGTGGCGCAGCTGGGCTTGAAAGCGGTGGTGGCCGGCTCGCTGTCGAATCTGATGAGTGCGGTGATTGCGGGCTTGTTTATCGGTTTGTCGGGTGTGGCGGTGATTGGCTGATTGCGCTGCATGTTGTGATTAAGGCCGTCTGAAAGATTGTTTTCAGACGGCCTTATCATTAATATAGGCCGTCTGAACATCAATAGGAAAAACATCATGCCGAACACGCAAGCCGTATTGGATGTATTGAAATCGTTGCAGCAGCAAATCTGCGCCGCGCTGGAAGCGGAAGAAGAAAGTGCAAAATTCGTGGCCGATGAATGGCAGAGCAAACTCGGCGCGGGCGAGAGCCGCGTGCTCAAGCAGGGCGCAGTATTTGAGCAGGCGGGGGTGAATTTTTCGCATGTGAAAGGCAGCGCCATGCCTGCATCGGCCACGGCACACCGCCCCGAGCTGGCGGGTGCGCCGTTTGAAGCGATGGGCGTTTCTTTGGTGATTCACCCGCGCAACCCGTATGTGCCCACCAGCCATGCCAATGTGCGCTTTTTTATCGCTTATCCCGAGGGCAAAGCGCCGGTGTGGTGGTTTGGCGGCGGTTTCGACCTCACGCCGTTTTATC
>CAYVIS010000365.1:0-1418 GCA_964451565.1 uncultured Neisseria sp. | reverse complement strand
TTCATTCTAACACCAAACAAAACCATGACCACACATCGCCCTTTCCTGCAAACGCCCGAATTCGCGCGCCTGCCCGATTCGTTTTACACCCGACTGTCGCCCGAGCCGTTAAACGCGCCTTATTGGGTGGCGCAAAATCACGTGCTGGCAGCTGAAATCGATATGCCGTCTGAAATGTTTTCAGACGGCCTGTTGGCTTATTTGAGCGGCAGTGCCGAGGTTTACGACCCTGCGCCGTTGGCTTCGGTGTACAGCGGCCACCAGTTTGGCGTGTATGTGCGCCAGCTCGGCGATGGCCGTGCCATGTTGCTGGGCGACTGGCTCGACGGCGAGGGCAAGCGCTGGGAATGGCAGCTTAAAGGCGCAGGCAAAACGCCGTATTCGCGCTTTGCCGACGGCCGCGCCGTGTTGCGCTCATCGATTCGCGAATATTTGTGTTCCGAAGCCATGCACGGCCTCGGTATTGCCACCACGCGCGCGCTGGCGCTCACCGGCAGCAACGATGCGGTGTATCGTGAAGAAGCGGAAACCGCCGCCGTGGTCACGCGGGTGGCGCCGAGCTTTATCCGCTTCGGCCATTTCGAATATCTGTATCACACCGGCCGCCACGAGCAGATTGCCACGTTGGCCGATTTTCTGATTGAACATCATTTCCCCGACTGCCGCACGGCGGAAAATCCGTATTTCGCACTGTTTCAACAGATTTCGCGCCGCAGCGCCGAATTGGTGGCGGCTTGGCAGAGCGTGGGCTTCTGCCACGGTGTGTTGAACACCGATAATATGTCGGCGCTGGGGCTCACCATCGACTACGGCCCTTTCGGCTTTCTCGATGCCTACGACCGCCGCCACATCTGCAACCATTCCGACGATGCAGGCCGCTACGCCTACAACGAACAGCCGTATGTGGTGCATTGGAATTTGTCGCGGCTGGCTTCCTGCCTGCTGCCACTGGTGTCGGAAAGCGCATTGATTGACGAGTTGGAACGCTTCCCCGAAGCCTTTCAGACGGCCTATTTGAATAAAATGCGTGCCAAACTGGGTTTGCAAACCGAGCAAAAAAGCGATGACGAATTGGTTGCCGATATGTTCAACGCGCTGCAAAGCCGCAAAGTGGATTTCACGCTGTTTTTCCGCCGTTTGGCCGATGTAGGCAATGTGCACGGCGAGCCGCTGCCTGAAGATTTGCTGGCGCTGTTTCACGGCCCCACCGAATCGTTTACCGCTTGGATAGGGCGCTACCGTGGCCGCTTGCGAGCCGAAAACAGCGACCCCGCCGAACGCAAAACGCGAATGGATGCGGTGAACCCGCTGTATGTATTGCGCAATTATCTGCTCGAGCAGGCGATTGTGCAGGCGAAAAACGGCGATTACCGCGAAATCGAACGCCTGCACCGCTGCCTGCAAAACCCGTTTGCCGA
>CAYVIS010000364.1:0-1423 GCA_964451565.1 uncultured Neisseria sp. | reverse complement strand
GGCTGCGGCCATCGCTGGCATAGAGCTTGCCGTGACCGGCGGTGAACACTTCATCAATGTATTTTTTCACAATCCACGGCTCGCCCATCCACCAGCCGGGCATCTGATACACCACCGCATCCGCCCACAGGTATTTTTCCACTTCCGCCGCAATATCGTAGCCCGCATCAATGGCGGTTTCATCAACCGCATGGCCGAGGCCGGTCAAAGTTTCTTTGGCGGTTTCGTGCAGCGTGGTGTTCAGACGGCCTTCGGAATGGCCGAACGCTTTAGCGCCGTTGAGCAGCAGGATATTCATGGTGGTTTGCCTTGTGTTTCACAATAAAGGCGCTATTATAGCGGCTGCATTATTTCAATAAAGCAGGGTTTGGTTAAAACATATTTGCCGGAAAGTTAATAATGAACACCACCTTCGACGAGCTGCAAGCCTTTATCGCCATTGCCGACAGCCATTCCGTCAGCCGCGCCGCCGAGCGGTTGAACATCAGCACCGCCGCCGCCAGCAAGCTGCTCAGCCGTTTGGAAGCCAAGCTCGACACCACCGTGCTCAACCGCACCACCCGCCGCTGCGAAATCACCGAAGAAGGGCAGATTTTTCTGACGCAGGCGCGGCGGATTGTCGCCTTGGCGGAAGAGGGCGAAGAAATGATGCTGCGCCGCCGCCGACAGCCCGCCGGTTTGCTGCGCATCAACACCGCCGTGCCGTTTATGCTGCACATGGTCGCGCCGATGCTGCCCGATTTCTGCCGCCGCTATCCCGACATCCGTCTCGAATTGGTGTCGGACGACAACTTAATCGACCTGCTCGAACAGCGCACCGACATCGCCATCCGCATCGGCGCACTGAAAGATTCCGGCCTGCACGCCCGCTTTCTCGGCTACATCCCCAAAAAGCTGCTCGCCAGCCCCGCCTACCTTGCCCGCCACGGCACCCCGCGCACGCCCGACGATTTAAGCCGCCACCGCCTCATCGGCGTCACCGCCCCCGAAAGCTACAACACCCTGCCGTGCCAAACGCAAGACGGCCGCGCCATAATCATGGGTACCGACCTCCATGCCGGCGGCGAAACCGCCCGCCAACTGGCTTTGCAGGATATGGGGCTGGTGTATTTATCGGAAATGATGGTGCACGACGACATCGCCCAAGGCCGTCTGATACCGCTGCTGGCGCCGCATCTGCACAACAGCAGCCAAACTGTGCACGCCGTGTATTACCGCAATCAGGCGCCCTCGTCGCGCATCAGCTGTTTTTTGGACGCGTTGGAGGTGTATTTGGGGGAGCAGGATTGGATTCGGAAGTAGGTTGACGATGCGGATTGATATATTGGACTGAGACTTTTGCAAAATATATTTTCCCATGGAAATAGCCAATCAACGCGTCATTCCGGCGCAGGCCGGAATCTATCCGCCCAAATTCAATAAT
>CAYVIS010000363.1:0-1425 GCA_964451565.1 uncultured Neisseria sp. | reverse complement strand
GAAGAAATATTAATCGACTGAAAATGGGATTCCCCTAAATGCGCAACGGGTTAACTTATATCCCCTTTCTGTATGGCAAACCGTAGGGGCGGAATTTTATAGTGGATGAAATCTAATCCACTATAAAATCGTGATAACACCAAGCTTGCACGCGCTGTTCGGCAGGTTAACCCGTTGCCGCATGTTTCCCGAAACCATCGCAGCGCAGTAAGCGCTTGCCCGCAATCCGGCCGAAATTTCGGCGCGACGTCTGCCCCCAGCTCTGATATGGATAAAAATATGTCGGTCTACTTATTGGATGAAAAACTGGCACAAGAAATTGTGCAGCGCACCATGGAAATCATCGGTTGCAACATCAACATTATGGATGGCCACGGCAGAATTATTGCCAGCGGCGACACCGAGCGTATCGGCAAAATACATGACGGCGCCTTATTGGTGTTGTCGCAAGAACGCGTTGTCAACATCAATGCCGATGTCACCCGCAATCTGCAAGGCGTGCGCCCGGGCATCAACCTGCCCTTGCGCCTGGACGGTAAAGTGGTGGGGGTTATCGGCCTGACCGGCGATCCTGTTTATTTGCAGGAATTTGCCAGAATGGTGTGCATGACGGCTGAAATGATGCTGGAGCAGGCGCATCTGTTTGATATGTTGGCACAAGATGCCCGCTTAAAAGAAGAGCTGATTCTCAACCTGATTAATGCCGATTCCATTACCTCCAGTTTGAAAGAATGGGCCAGCCGGCTCGGGGTAGACTTATCCACGCCGCGCGTGGCCTGCATTATCGAAGTCGATAAAGACCAATTAAGCGTGGAAAACGTCTACAACGAGCTGCAAACGCTGCAAAATCTGCTGAAAAACCCTGAACGTGACAACTTGGTTGCGATTCTGTCGCTCACCGAATTGGTGATTCTGAAGCCCGCGCTCAATCAATCCGGACAATGGGATGCACACAACCATATGGAGCGGGTGCGCCAACTGCTTTCACGCATGACCGAAGAATCCACATTGAGCGTGCGCATTGCTTTGGGCAATTATTTCCCCGATTGCGACAACGGCATCGCCCTCTCTTACCAAACCGCCAAAAACACTTTGCAAGTGGGCAAATCGCGCTATCCCAATCAGCGCACCTACAATTATCAGGATTTGATTCTGCCGGTATTACTCAACCAGCTTTCAGACGGCTGGCAGCAAAAAGAGCTCGACCGCACCATCAACAAGCTCAAATCCATCGACAACAACGGCGTATTGTGCAAAACCCTGTTTTCCTGGTTTGAAAACGACATGCAAACCAACAATACCGCCAAAGCCCTGCATATCCACCGCAACACGCTCGAATACCGGCTCAACAAAATTTCCGACCTCACCGGCCTGAATATCGCCCACACCGACGACCGCTTTTTGCTCTATATCGCCATCCACCGC
>CAYVIS010000362.1:0-1436 GCA_964451565.1 uncultured Neisseria sp. | reverse complement strand
AGGACGTTTGATTCAGCGGTTTAAAACCGTCCAAGATTTGGGGAGCAGTTCACGCATTCAGACGGCCTTTTACTAAGGAATCAATCATCTGGCAAAACAGCCAAACGTCAATCAGCCGTCATTGTCGGGCTTGACCCGACAATCCAGTTTGAGGCCGTCTGAAATATTGGTTATTCCTGTAAAACGGCGGTCTGGATTGTCGGGTCGGCGACCGACAATGATGTATCGGAGGAATGCCAGTATGAAAAGATTGGTGTTGTATTGACAACTGCAGGGTGGATGCTGCCTGCAAAAAGCGTTTGCTGAAACAAGGCCGTCTGAACGCATTCAGACGGCCTTTGTGCACCGCATATTTACAGCCGGGTGACGCTCAACACGCCTTTGACTTCGGCCAAGCTGGCCAACACGCGCGGCAGCTCGTTGACTTGTTTCACTTCCACGGTGAAGCGCATGCTGGCTTCCAAATCGCGCGATTGGGTCTGCACCGAGGTGACATTGAGTTTGTGGCGGGCGAGGGTGTCGGAAACGTCGCGTAGCAGGCCGCCGCGGTCTTGGGCGCGGATTTCCAAATCAACGGCAAACACTTGCCCTTCCTGCATGCCTGCCCACGCGGCGGGCAGCACTTTGTCGGGCGCTTGTTCGGCCAAGTGCTGAAACGAGGGGCAGCTTTGGCGGTGGATGGAAATGCCGCGCTCGCGGGTAACGAAGCCGATGATGTCGTCTGGCGGGGCGGGTTTGCAGCATTTGGCCAGCGTGGTGAAGAGGCCGTCTTCGCCGTCGATGAGCACGCCGTTTTTGCCGCCTTTTTTGATTTTCGACTGTTTGACGATGCTGGTTTCGCTCACCGGTGCGGGCGGCGGTTCATGCAGCGCGCCGCAGGCTTTCTGGATGGCGCGCGGCGATAATTCGCCCTGGCCGACGGCGGTGTGCAGGTCTTCGATTTTTTTGTAGCCGAGGTTTTCGCTCAGGTGTTGCAGGTTGGGTTTGGGCGAAATTTTGGCGAGGATTTTGTCGAGCTGGTTGCGGCCGTTTTCGCGCACGGCTTCGGCGTTTTGCTGGCGGATGAAGGCGCGGATTTTGCTGATGGCGCGGTGGCTTTTCACCCAGCCTTCGTAAAGCCAGTTGACCGAGGGCGTACCTTCTTTGGCAGTGATGATTTCGACGCGCTGGCCGTTTTCGAGCGGGGTCGACAGCGGCACAATCTGGCCTTCCACTTTGGCGCCGCGGCAGCGGTCGCCTACGCTGCTGTGCAGGGCGTAGGCGAAATCGATGGGGGTGGCACCGGTGGGCAGCGACAATACTTTGCCGTGCGGGGTGAGCACGTAGATGGTGTCGTTGAACAATTCGGTGCGAAAAGCGCCGGCGAGGTCTTCTTTGTCGCTGTCGGCCATGTTTTCGCGCCAGTCGAGCAATTGGCGCAGCCAGGCGATTTTCTG
>CAYVIS010000361.1:0-1440 GCA_964451565.1 uncultured Neisseria sp. | reverse complement strand
CAGGAAATCCAGAAAGCCATCAGCGCCGCCCAAAGCGACTTGAAAGAAAAACAGGCCGCCCAAAAAAGCGCCCGCCAAACCCTCGACCAAACCCGCGCCGCCCTCAGCAAAGCGCAAAAAGAGTTGGCCGACGTGACCCGCCGCCAGCGCCAAACTTGGGAAGCGCTGCAAAAACTGCAAAACGATTTAAGCCGTCTGAAAACCGAAGTCACCGGCACCAAAGCGCAAGTGGCGCGGCTGCTTTCCGGCCATTATAAAAACCGCCAGCCCAACGCCGTGATGCTGTTTCTGAAAAATGCCGAGCCCGGCCAAAAAGCGCGCTACCTGCAATATACCCGCTACATCAACCAAGCCAACGAAAAAGTAATCAGCGAGCTGGTGGAGCAGCAACAGGCGCTTGCCGAACAAGAAGCCGTCATCGACCGCGAGCTGGCGCAGCTCAACAAACTCAAAGCACAAAAACAAGCCGCTTTGGGCAAACTCGGCCGCGCCAACAGCGCCGCGCAAACCGAAAGCAGCAAGCTTTCCGCCCAAATCGACAACCAAACCAAACGCATTGCCAAGCTGAAAGCCGACGAGCAGCGCCTCAACAAACTGCTGGCCGACATCGCCCGCCGCAATGCCGAAAAGCGCAAACAAGAAGCCGCCGCCCGTCAAAAAACCGCCCAAGCGCGCATTGCCGCCGCCAACAAAGCCCGTGCCGCCCAAGCGCAAAAGCAGAAACAGCAAGCCGCCAAATCCGGCAAACCTGCCGACAAGAAATCCACCCAAACCGCCAAAGCGCCCACGCAAACCACGCCGCGCTCCACCCTCACCGCCGAAGACCGCAACCTGCGCCCCACTTCCGATAGCGCCGCCGCACAAAGCGGCTTCAGCACCATGCAAGGCCGCCTGCGCCGCCCGGTCGGCGGCAGCATCAGCGGCCGCTTCGGCCAAGCCCGCCCCAGCGGCGGCACTTGGCGCGGCGTATTCTTCGCCACCGCCCCCGCCGCCGTGCAGAGCATCGCTTCCGGCAGCGTTGCCTATGCCGGCCCCTTGAGCGGCTACGGCAATATTGTGCTGGTCGACCACGGCGGCGGCTATGTCAGCGTCTATTCCGGCCTCGGCAGCATCGGCGTATCGCCCGGCAACAGCGTCTCCGCAGGCAGCCGCATCGGCACCAGCGGCAGCCTGCCTTCGGGCGAGCAAGGGCTGTATCTGGAAATCCGCTACCACAGCCAGCCGATGAACCCGCTTTCATGGCTGCGCTGAGCCGCGCAAACTAAACACCGGTTAACATTTTTTTTACCCGAATGCAGTTGCCCGCCCCATATAAATCACATAAAGTTCCGAAACTATGCAAGCAGGCCGTCTGAACCAGCGGCGGCACAATGAAAGAGAAAGCAAAACAATGGCAAAATCCACTTTGAAAAAAGTCGCCCTCTACACACTCGGCGCTTT
>CAYVIS010000360.1:0-1467 GCA_964451565.1 uncultured Neisseria sp. | reverse complement strand
TAATAAATATTAATCGGATAACATAAAGCAGCCGCGCCCGCCACCCGGCTGCACACCGTTAAGGGAACACACCGCTTATGAGTCCTTCTCCCATTGTCGTCGCCACCTATAATATGCATAAAGGCATGTCTGCCCTCAACCGCAAAGTGCAGGTCGGCAGCATGGCCGAAGCGCTGCAAACGCTGAAATCCGATGTATTGTTTTTGCAGGAAGTGCAAGGCGAAAACCTGCGCCGCCAACTCAAATTGCCGGCTTTCCCCAGCCAGCCGCATTACGACATCATCAGCGAACACCTGGCTTTCAACAGCAGCTACGGCAAAAACGCCACCTATCCCGAGCGCCACCACGGCAACGCCATTCTCAGCCATTTGCCGATTGAAACCCGCCACAACTTAAACATCAGCGTCAACAAACTGGAGCAGCGCGGCGTATTGCATTGCGAAATTCTGCCGGAAAACTGGCCGTTTCCACTGGTTTGCCTGTGTGCCCACCTCAATCTGCGCGAACCCGACCGCATGAAGCAGTATCAAGCCATTTTCGAGTATGTCAGCAAACATGTCGATCCGATGAGCCCGCTGATTATTGCCGGCGACTTCAACGACTGGCGCCAAAAATCCAGCCTCTCGCTCGGCAATGCCCTCAATCTGGACGAAGTGTTTGTCGATGCCAAAGGCAAACGCCCGAAAACCTTCCCCTCACGCCTGCCGCTGCTCAGCCTCGACCGCGTCTACACCCGCAACCTGGAAGTTTTGGATGCGCAAATCCACCGTGAAAAAAAATGGCAGCTGCTTTCCGACCATTTGCCGCTCAGCGCCAAAGTGGTGCCGCGTTACCGTTAAGGTATTTTGCGTCACAGCACTTCGACATCCATCCTCAAACATCATCCGATTGCTCGGCTTTTCACCTCAGGCCGTCTGAAACCGTCAAAAAATATATGCCGACGGTTTTCAGACGGCCTGATTAGCTGCTATATTGACAACAATCACACCATCCCGTGCATTTCAAGAAAAACATTATGGATTATTTGAAACGCATGCCTTTCACCATCGTGTTTATCGACCAAAAAGGCAACACCTATCAAGACAGCAGCGCAGGCCTGATTGACTACATCGAGCGCCACCCGCTCGCCGCCGCACGCCTGCACCAGCCCAAATTCGCCGCCAAGTTGCTGGAAATGGCGGCACACAGCTGCGGCATGCGCGTGGTACGCCGCCCGGCCGACAAGCAGATTAAGCGCGAGCTATATTACGTTATCCGCAAAACCATGTTTAAAACCGACGATGCCATGTGGGCGTTTATCAACAACCCCGATAATCTCAACATTGTGCGCTAAACCCGCTATAATCTTCCTTTTCAGACGGCCTTCTGCTTATTCTTGCGAAAGAACATCATGCTTTTAATGATTGATAACTACGACAGCTTCACCTACAACATCGTGCAATATTTCGCCGAACTCGGCCAACAAGT
>CAYVIS010000359.1:0-1472 GCA_964451565.1 uncultured Neisseria sp. | reverse complement strand
AAACTGTACCTTAGTGGGTTGGAGGGGGTGTCCAACTTTTTGGGTACAGTTCACTGTTGCTCTAAGCTTTTTTTCGGAATGGCGGCCATCACTACGCCCATGCCGGTTTGAACATCGCTTAAGTGGTTTGAAGATTCCCGCATTAGCTCGGCCAGCAATTCCGTGTCGCGTTTGCCTAACTGCTTAATCTGCGGCTCGGCCAGCTTCAATAGGCTATCCAGCAAGCCGTAAAGACTGGTATAGCCAGCGGCGGCATTGATGGTTTTAGGGGTATTGGTGTTGTTGGTTTTCATGATATTTGCTCACTTTCCGGCGGTGCTTTGCTTTGCCATGACTGATATAAATCAATCACTTACTGAAACACACGCCAAATTGAAGATGTAGTTTCCCCCTGCTGTAACGCATATCAGCAATAGCAAGGGCGGTTATCGGGGCTTAGTTTGGCGTGTGGCCGTCTGAAAGCTGCCAGCCATAACGGCTGCAAAACAAACGCGCGGCCAGTAATGCGCTCTCACGCGTATCAGCAACGGCAATACGCTGCCAGCTCTGATTGTCGGGGCGCATGATTTCAACCGTGTAGCTGGTGTGTGGTTGGTCGGTATCCCATGTGTCGCGGTAAACACGATAAGCGGCGGTGTGATTCATGGTTACACCTCGCCTGAAACGATACGGCAAACACACCAGCGGCGGCCGGTCTGAATGATGTTGAAACGGTAATTGAGTTTGCAGCGTTGCAGGCGGTCGATATGGCGGCCAGCTTCGGCCAGCGTATCAAAGCTGCGGATTTTTTGAGAAATAATCGGGCGCGTGAATGCGCTGCGGATAGGCTTTGCGGCCTGTGTTTGATGATTCTGCATTTTGAATGCTCTCTTTCACGTTAGCTTAATCAAGCCGCTGCAACTTCTCACGGTTGCGGGGCGGCAAGCAAAGGGCAAAGGGTGAGAAACTGGTAACGTGAACCAGCAAGGCATAGCCTTACTCTGCCCCCGCTTACCATTGAAAGAGATAATGCAAGGGGAAACGCAAGCGTAAAAAATCCGCTTCAATCCTGTGAAGATTTGGGCGGCTGCTTGCCACGTTAAACCAGCTTCTCACGGCTGAATCTGCTATTGAACAGATGGCCGTATTATTGCCTGATTGCTTTCAGCTTTGCAAGCGGTAAACGCCTGCCAACATTTAAAAGGCTGATTAAGCGGTATTTTTTGTTGATGGATAGGCCGTCTGAATTTTCCGACATATAGGGCAACTTTCTCGCGCGCGCGCACGCGCGTATTGCTCCGATAATTCAAATCAGTATGCTTCTTTCAGCCCATAAACTCTATTAAACAGATACCAATTAGCAGAAAATGCCAATAATATTCCTAATTGCATGAAAATATTTTCGGTTAGCACACAATTTAAGCTGTCAAGCCGGTTCCTGGGCTAAATCCGCTTGGATTTTTACTACCCCCCCGCCCCTAATGCCGTCTGAA
>CAYVIS010000358.1:0-1491 GCA_964451565.1 uncultured Neisseria sp. | reverse complement strand
TTGGTGAGCATGGCATAAAACGACATGCGCAAACTCAGCCACACCGCCGCGAGTACATTTGGTTCCAGAATGGTTTGCCAAAAACCCGTCCAGCCGATTTCCGCCGCCTTCACCGCCATCATCGCAAACGGCAGCACCACCAGCAGCGACAGACACAACACGGTCAGGCCGAGGCTGATTTTGAAACCGGGCAATACGCTGGGGGTTTTGAGCAATAACATGGCGGAGGCCGAGGGAAAATTGGATTGCAGCCAGTTTAATCAGGCCGTCTGAAAAAGGGAAAGAATGGATGATTGTATCTAAATGAAGTTTGGTTATATGTTGGTTTGAGTGAGGAGAAAGGCCGTCTGAATGGTTCGAAGTGCTTCGGCAAGCTCAGCTGCCTCACACGCCGTCATTGCCGGGCACAGACCCGGCAATCCAGCTAGTCGGGTTACAGGAATTTCCAATATTTCAGACGGCCTCAGACTGGATTGCCGGGTCTGTGCCCGGCAATGACGCGGCATTGGGTAGTTTGGCTATAAATGCTTTTAGGCCGTCTGAATGGTTTGACAAGTTCACCACAGGCGCTTCGACAGGCTCATCACGAGTGGTTCGGCAGGCTCAGCTATCTCACATGCCGTCATTGCCGGGCGCAGACCCGGCAATCCAGATAGTCGGGTTGCAGAATCCCCGATATTTCAGACGGCCTCAGACTGGATTGCCGGGTCAAGCCCGGCAATGACGCGGCGTTGGGTGGTTTGGCCATAAATGCTTTTAGGCTGTCTGAATGGTTCGACAGGCTCACCACAGGTGCTTCGACAAGCTCATCGCGAGTGCTTCGACAAGCTCGGTGCAAGTGCGTTGGCAGGCTCGCTGTGAATTGCTGCGGCTGTGTTATGCTTTTTTTAAATGGAGAGAAGGCGTCGATAAGCTCAGCTATCTCACATGCCGTCATTGCCGGGCTTGACCCGGCAATCCAGATAGTCGGGCTGCAGAATCCTCGATATTTCAGACGGCCCCAAACTGATTGCCGGGTCTGTGCCCGGTAATGACGCGGCGTTGTGTGATTTGGTTATAAATGCTTTTAGGCCGTCTGAATAGTGAATGCTTCAGACGGCCTTAAACTATAGTATAGCGCTGGATTGAAACCTTATTTTTTCGGGCTGAGCTGATCCACCAAGCCGCCGTCGGCGAAGTATTTCTTCATAATGTCCGGCCAGCTGCCGAATACGTCGTTGGGGCGGAAGGTGTCGATATCGGGGAAATCGGCTTTATGAGCGGCCAACACGTCGGCGTTGCGCGGACGCAGGTAAAGCTTGGCGGCCAATTCCTGCGCGGGTTCGCTCCACAGGTATTGCAGATATTCGGTGGCGGCTTCACGGGTGCCTTTTTTATCGACTACGCTGTCAACCACGGCGACGGGGCTTTCGGAGAGGATGGTGTAGCTCGGATACACGATTTCAAACTGGTCGGGCGCGAGCACGCGGCTGACGTGGTTGGCTTCGTTTT
>CAYVIS010000357.1:0-1507 GCA_964451565.1 uncultured Neisseria sp. | reverse complement strand
CGACAACGGCCGCGGCATTCCCGTGGGGCTGCATCCGCTCGAAGGCATTCCGGTGGTCGAGCTGGTATTCACCCAATTGCACGCGGGCGGCAAGTTCAACAAAAAAGACGGCGGCGCGTATGCTTTTTCCGGCGGTCTGCACGGCGTGGGCGTATCGGTGACCAACGCGCTTTCCACGCGGCTGGAAGTGACCGTCAAGCGCGAGGGCAAAATCCACCGTATCGTGTTTGCCGGCGGTGATGTGATTGAGCCGCTGGCCGAAATCGGCAAATGCGCCGTGCGCGACAGCGGCACCGAAGTGCGCGTGTGGCCCGACGGCAAATATTTCGAATCGCCGCAATACAGCATCGCCGAATTGGAGCGCCTGCTGCGCGCCAAAGCCGTGTTGCTGCCCGGCGTGACCGTGTCGCTCACCCGCCCCGTCAAAGGCCAGAGCGAGCCGTTTACCCAAAGCTGGCATTATCCCGACGGCCTCAAAGGCTATCTCGACAACTTAATCAGCGAAGCGCAGGAAGCGGTGCCGATTTTTGCAGCGGAAAACTATGTTTCAGACGGCCACGACGGCGATTTCGCCGCCGGAGAGGGCGCGGCGTTTGCGCTCACTTGGCTGGAAGAAGGCAGTTGCGCCAACGAAAGCTACGTCAACCTCATCCCCACCCCGCTGGGCGGCACCCACGAAGCCGGTTTGAAACAGGCCGTGTTTCATGCGGTGAACAATTTCATCACCCACCACAACCTGCTGCCGCGCGGCGTGAAAGTGCAAAGCGACGATGTATTCGGCAAAGTGGCGTTTGTGTTGAGCGCGCGCGTGCTCGACCCGCAATTCCAAGGCCAAACCAAAGACAAGCTCACCAACCGCGACGCCCTCAAATTGGTGGCCGCCGTATCGGGTGACCCGCTCGAATTGTGGCTCAACCAAAACGTCGAATTCGGCAAAAAAATCGCCGAATTGGCCATCCGCCAAGCGCAGGCGCGGATGCGTTCGGTGAAAAAAATCGAGAAGAAAAAAGGCAGCGGCGTGGCCGTGTTGCCCGGCAAGCTCACCGATTGCGAAAGCGAAGACATCCGCGAAAACGAACTGTTTCTAGTAGAGGGCGATTCCGCCGGCGGCTCGGCCAAACTCGCGCGCGACAAAGCCACCCAAGCCATTCTGCCCCTGCGCGGCAAAGTGCTCAACAGCTTTGAAACCCACCGCGACCAGCTTTTCGGCAACGCCGAAATCCACGATATTTCCGTGGCCATCGGCGTCGATCCGCACGGCAAAAACGATCGCCCCGATTTGAGCGGCCTGCGCTACGGCAAAATCGCCATCTTGTCGGATGCCGATGTCGATGGTTCGCACATTCAAGTGTTGCTGCTCACCCTCTTCTACACCCACTTCCCGAAACTGGTTGCAGACGGCCATATCTATGTGGCGCAGCCGCCGCTGTTCCGCGTCGATGTCAACGCGCAAGGCAAAGCCAAACCCGCGCGCAAACTCTATGCGCTCGACCAGCAGGAATTGGAC
>CAYVIS010000356.1:0-1511 GCA_964451565.1 uncultured Neisseria sp. | reverse complement strand
ATCCACCGCGTGTTCGAGGCGGTCGCGGATTTCGTAGGGGTCGGTGAGCGGCTCGTCGTCTTCGGGCAGCATCAGTGTGCAGCTGAGCATGGGTTCGCCCAATTCCTGCAATAAAGCTAATGCGATTTTGTTGTCGGGCACGCGCAGGCCGATGGTTTTGCGTTTGGGGTGCAGGGTGCGGTTGGGCACTTCTTTGGTGGCCTGCATGATGAAGGTGTAGCTGCCGGGGGTGGCGGCTTTGAGCATGCGGTATTGGCTGTTGTCGACTTTGGCGTAAGTGCCCAATTCGCTCAAGTCGGCGCACATCAACGTGAGGTGGTGTTTGAGGTCGATTTTGCGAATCTGCAAAATCTTTTCCATCGCGCTTTTGTCGCCGAGCTGGCAGCCGAGCGCGTAGCAGGAATCGGTGGGATACACCACGATGCCGCCTTTGCGGATGATTTCCACCGCTTGTTTCACCAGCCGCTCTTGCGGGGTGTCGGGGTGGATGGCGAAAAATTGTGCCATGTTTGTGTTCCTTTATGATTTGTTTTTTCAGACGGCCTGTTGAGCATAATTGAGGCCGTCTGAAAGGTTTGTTTTATTGTGGGCGAAAAGCTTCCCAAACGGGTTGGCACGGCGGTAATTCGGGGCAGACGCCCAGTACGCCGCCGCTGTAATCGCCTTGACGGTGGAAATCGCTGCCGCAGCTGGCCATCAGACCGAAGCGTTCGGCCAACAGGGCATAATTGAGGCGGTCGTTTTTGTCGCAACTGCCGCTGTGGATTTCGATGGCGTCGCCGCCGAGCGCTTTGAATGCTTCAAACAAATTGCGTTTGGCGGTGGCGGAAAAGCCGTAGCGCATGGGGTGGGCAATCACGGCCAGGCCGCCCGCGCCTTTGATGGCGGCCACGCAGTCTTCCAATGTCGCCCATTCGTGTTTCACGCTGGCGGGTTTGCCGTCGCCTAAATATTTGGTGAACGCCTGCTGTTTGTTGCGCACATGGCCGCTGTTAATCAGGTATTCGGCGATGTGGGTGCGGCTGACCATTTCGGGGTTGGCGGCTAAGGCGAGCGCGCCTTCGTATGCGCCGCTGATGCCTTTTTTGTCGAGCTTTTCGGCGATGGCGGCGAGGCGGTTCAGACGGCCTTTGCGCACTTCGGCGAGCAGGCTTTGCAGCGCTTGATTTTGCTCATCGAAATCAAGACCGACGATGTGCACGCTACGGTGCCGCCAGGTGACAGAAATTTCTACGCCGTTAATCAGCCGCACGCCGAGCGCTTCGGCTTCGGCACGCGCTTCGGCTAAGCCGCCGGTGTGGTCGTGGTCGGTGAGGGCGAGCATGGTGCAGCCGTTGCTGTGCGCCAGCCGCACCACTTCGCGCGGGGTGAGTGCGCCGTCTGAAACGGTGGAATGGCAGTGCAAATCAATCATAATCGGGGCTTTCTTCGGCGGCTTGCTGCGCCTGCCATTGACGCTGCTGCGCGTCGTATTTGGCTTTTTCGTTCCAATAAATGGTTTGGATGCAGGC
>CAYVIS010000355.1:0-1515 GCA_964451565.1 uncultured Neisseria sp. | reverse complement strand
TATAAAAAATAGTGATAAACAGAATAAAACACTACACTCACATACTGTAAACCTTTTAGATGTGAAGATTAGGCCGTCTGAACGAATTGTTTTCAGACGGCCTCATTTTACACAGTGCAATCAAAAACCAAGTAATACTGAGCAAAGCCCGTAACAGCAAGCCTCTTTTATTGATACCACGTCATTATTTATTGTGCTGCTTTTTCACGCTCACTTTGGTTTTCTTTTTAAAACGGCTTTTCTCTTCTTTACGCCCTTCCCGCTTTTCAATACGGTTACTCAAAGCCACGCGGCGCAGCGGCTTTTTCTTCGGCTTGTCTTCCGCCGCTTCATACGGGTTTTCCGACACATTGTATTGAATGCGCAGCGGTGTACCTTGCAGATTGAAGGCCTTGCGGAACGTTTGCGTCAGATAACGGGTGTAGGCATCGGAAATGTGTTGCAGCGAATTGCCGTGCACCACAATCACCGGTGGGTTCATGCCGCCTTGGTGGGCATAGCGCATCTTCGGGCGCACCAAACCGGCGCGCGGCGGCTGTTGGCGCTCGATGGCGCTTTGCAATACGCGGGTGATTTTCGGTGTCGGCATTTTAATCATTGCTGCATCGTAGGCCGCCTGAATGCTGTCAAACAACCCATCGATACCGCGCTCTTTTAAGGCCGAAATATAGTGGAATTTGGCAAATTCGAGGAAATACAGTTTGCGGGCAATGTCGCGTTTGACCTGCTCTTTGCGGTCGTCGCTGATGTTGTCCCATTTGTTTACCGCTACCACCAGCGCCCTGCCCGCCTCCAGCGCGAAACCGGCGATGGTGGCGTCTTGATCGGCGATGTCCTGCTGTGCGTCCAACACCAACACCGCCACGTTGGCCGCTTCAATCGCTTGCATGGCCTTAATCACCGAGAACTTCTCCACCGCTTCATCTACTTTGCCGCGACGACGTACACCGGCGGTGTCGATAATGGTAAACGGTTTGCCTTCGCGCTCGAAGTCGATGTGGATGCTGTCGCGGGTGGTGCCGGCCATATCGAAGGCAATCACACGTTCTTCACCGAGAATGGCGTTAACCAGTGTTGATTTGCCGACATTGGGACGGCCAATCACGGCAAACACCGGATGCTTAGCCTGTTCAGCCTCCTCTTCAGCATCGGGGAAATGTTCCAACACTTCCTCAATCAGGTGGTAAACGCCGTCGCCGTGTGCACCTGAAATCACCGTCGGCTCACCTAAGGCCAGTTCGTAAAACTCTGCTGCCAACACGGCACGGTTGCCGCCTTCGCCTTTATTCACCGCCAAAAAGACCGGACGTGTGCTCTGACGCAGACGGTCGGCAATGATTTTGTCTTGTGGGGTCACGCCGTTGCGGCCGTCCACCAAGAAAACCACGGCGTCGGCTTCATCAATCGCTTGCAGAGTGTGCTTGGCCATTTCGTGCAGAATGCCGCTGTCCACCACCGGCTCGAAACCGCCGGTATCAATCACCAGATAAGGTTTGCTGCCGATGCGGCCGTGGC
>CAYVIS010000354.1:0-1516 GCA_964451565.1 uncultured Neisseria sp. | reverse complement strand
TATTTATCGAAATCAGGCGCAAAGATTGTAACATAGCTGATTAAGGCCGTCTGAAAGCGGCTGCGGCAGGATAGGTGTTTTGCAGTAAAAAAAGATGTGTTATCCGTTATTTTCTTTTAAAATAACGTTGATTTAAATGATTGCCGCCGCCGATACGCTTTGTTCGGCGGTTGCCGTTTCAGACGGCCTTAAAATAAATTTGCATACAGGTATCTCATGAACTTACACCAAACCGTATCCCGCGAAGCCGAAGCGGCATTTGAAGCTGCCGGTATTGCGGGCAATCCCGTGGTTTTGCAGCCGGCTAAAAATGCCGATTTCGGCGATTTTCAGATTAACGGCGTGATGGGCGCGGCCAAAAAAGCCAAGCAAAATCCGCGCGAGTTGGCGCAGAAGGTGGCCGATGCGCTGGCCGGCAATGCGGTGATTGCTTCGGCGGAAGTGGCCGGGCCGGGCTTTATCAATTTGCGTTTGAACGCTGATTTTCTGGCGCAAAATGTGGCCGCCGCACTTTCAGACGGCCATCTGAATGTGCGCCAAACCGCCGCGCCGCAAACGGTGGTGATTGATTATTCGTCGCCCAATCTGGCCAAAGAAATGCACGTCGGCCATTTGCGCTCCAGCATCATCGGCGACAGCATCGCCCGCGTGTTGCGTTATCTCGGCCACACGGTGATTGCGCAAAACCACGTTGGCGATTGGGGCACGCAGTTTGGCATGTTGGTGGCTTATATGGTGGAGCAGCAGCAGGAAAATGCCGAATTTGAGCTGGCGGATTTGGAGCAGTTTTACCGCAGCGCTAAGATCCGTTTTGATGAAAGCGCCGAATTTGCCGACACCGCGCGCGAATATGTGGTGAAGCTGCAAGGCGGTGATGCAACCGTGTTGGCTTTGTGGCGGCAGTTTGTCGATATTTCGCTGGCGCACGCGCAGGCGGTGTACGACACGCTGGGTTTGAAACTCACGCCTGCCGATGTGGCGGGCGAGTCGAAATACAACGACGATTTGCAAACCGTTGTCGATGATTTGAGCGCCAAAGGTTTGGCGGTGGACGATAGCGGCGCGAAAGTGGTGTTTTTGGATGAATTCAAAAACCAAGACGGCGATCCGGCGGCGTTTATCGTGCAAAAACAAGGCGGCGGTTTTCTGTATGCCAGCACCGATTTGGCCTGCGTGCGCTACCGCGTGGGCGCGTTGAAAGGCAGCCGTTTGCTGTATGTGGTGGATACCCGCCAGAAGCTGCATTTTGAGCAATTGTTTACCACTTCGCGCAAGGCCGGTTATCTGCCCGACAACGTGCAGGCTGAGTTTATCGGCTTCGGCACTATGATGGGCAAAGACGGCAAACCGTTTAAAACCCGCAGCGGCGACACGGTGAAGCTGGTCGATTTGCTCGATGAAGCGGTCGAACGCGCCACCGCTTTGGTGCAAAGCAAAAACGTCGATTTGGCCGCTGAAGATGCCGCCAAAATCGGCCAAACCGTGGGCATTGCGGCGGTGAAATACGCCGATTTGA
>CAYVIS010000353.1:0-1527 GCA_964451565.1 uncultured Neisseria sp. | reverse complement strand
CGGTTTGCCTCACTCTCATGCAAAGGTAAGATCAACCATTTAATCCGCTTACCCTAATATTCAAAAGGCCGTCTGAAGATAAAATATGCTTTCAGACGGCCTTTTCTGTATCTAAACCACTGTATTTTCAACGTTTCAAATAAGCCGACAAAGTATCGGGAAAATCGGTGAAGATACCGTCGGCTTTGGCTTGCTCAAACAGCGCTGTATACATTTCATTGATATTGTTTACATATTTCGGCAACGCATCTTTGCGTACGGTATAAGGGTGCAGCTGCAACGCGGTGCGTTGAATATCGGCCACCATCGGCGTAACCGCAATATTGCCGATGCGCGATTTTTTCTCGTCCAACAGCATATACCAAGCGGGCCCGACGCCGTCGGCATAGCGCGCCACTTCTTGCATGGCGCCGGGCTTGAACATCCAATCGTAATCATAATTCACCCATTTGCCGTTTTGCTGCTCCTGCGTTTCGCCCCAATCGCTGTACGCCACCAGCTGCACCAGCTTCACATCCATGCCCATTTGCGGCAGCAGCTTGGTTTTGATGCGCTTGAGTTCGTTGAAATCGAAGGTTTGTAGATACACGGCATCGGTTTTCTTGCTGTAGCCGTATTTTTTCAACATCGCCAGCGTGGCTAGGGCAATGTCTTTGCCTTCCTGATGGTGCAGCCACGGCGCTTTGATTTCGGGATAAATGCCGATGGTTTTGCCGGTCGATTGTTCCAAACCGCGGATAAATTGCAGCTCTTCTTCAAAAGTATGAATTTTGAAATTGCCCTGCCACAGCGGAAAACGCTTCGGATACACCGGCACTTGTTTGCCGTTTTCGGTTTTGAAGTTTTCGGTCATTTGCAGTGAGCGGATTTCATCAAGCGTGAAGTCCAACACATAATATTTGCCGTCGGCACGGGCGCGGCTGGGAAATTTTTGCACCACATCGGTGAGACCGTCGAGAAAATGATCGTGAATCACCACCAATTGATTATCTTTGGTCATCACCAAATCCTGCTCGAGATAATCGGCTTTTTGGCCAAATGCCAGCGCTTTGCTCTCCAGCGTGTGCTCCGGCAGATAGCCGCTGGCTCCACGGTGGGCGATATTGAGTTTGTCTGCTGCCATTGCGCTGCCTCCCATCGCCAATAAGGCGCATGCCCATAAAATATGTTTCACTTTATCACTCCCTTTGTATGATTAAAAATACAGAACGCAAGTGTATAAAGTTTTGATGACAATAATAAGTATAGTGGATTAGATTTGAATCAGGACAAGGCGGGGAGCCGCAGACAGTACACCTAGTACGGCAAGGCGAGCCAACGCTGTACTGGTTCAAATCTAATCCACTATAAAAGGCCGTCTGAAACGTTTCAGACGGCCTCTCATTATTCCATCACCCGCTTAACGCGCCATTTCGGCAAACACTTCGCGCGCGGTTGCCACCGTTTCTTCAATCAATTCGGGCGTGTGCGCGGCGGAAACGAAGCAGGCTTCGTAAGCCGACGGGCCGAACGCCACGCCGCGCGTTA
>CAYVIS010000352.1:0-1534 GCA_964451565.1 uncultured Neisseria sp. | reverse complement strand
GCGTAGCCTTGCGCCCGGGCGACGGCGTGATTCACTCATGGCTCAACCGCCTGCTGCTGCCCGATACTGTCGGCACCGGCGGCGACTCGCACACCCGTTTCCCAATCGGTATTTCCTTCCCCGCAGGCTCCGGCTTGGTGGCTTTTGCCGCCGCCACCGGCGTAATGCCGCTGGACATGCCCGAGTCGGTATTGGTGCGCTTCTCCGGCAAATTGCAACCGGGTGTGACCCTGCGCGACTTGGTGAACGCGATTCCGCTGTATGCCATCAAAGCAGGTTTGCTCACCGTGGCCAAAGCCGGCAAGAAAAACATCTTCTCCGGCCGCATCCTCGAAATCGAAGGTCTGCCCGATTTGAAAGTCGAACAAGCATTTGAATTGAGCGATGCCTCAGCCGAACGTTCTGCCGCCGGTTGTACCGTGAAGCTGAACGAAGCGCCCATCAGCGAATACATGAAGTCCAACATCGTGTTGATGAAAAACATGATTGCCGACGGCTACAAAGATCCGCGCACCCTCGAGCGCCGCATCAAAGCCATGGAAAAATGGCTGGCCGAGCCGCAGCTGCTGGAAGCCGATAAAGATGCCGAATACGCCGCCGTGATTGAAATCAACATGGACGACATCAAAGAGCCGATTATCGCCTGCCCGAACGACCCCGACGACGTATGCTTCATGTCGGAAAAATCAGGCACCCAAATCGACGAAGTATTCATCGGCTCGTGCATGACCAACATCGGCCACTTCCGTGCCGCCGGCAAACTGCTCGAAGGCAAGAGCGACATCCCCGTGCGCCTGTGGGTTGCCCCGCCGACCAAAATGGACGCGCAACAGCTCACCGAAGAAGGCTATTACGGCATCCTCGGCCGCAGCGGCGCACGCATGGAAATGCCCGGCTGCTCGCTGTGTATGGGTAACCAAGCGCAAGTACGCGAAGGCGCTACCGTGATGTCCACCTCCACCCGCAACTTCCCGAACCGCTTGGGTAAAAACACTTTCGTTTACCTCGGCTCGGCAGAGCTGGCGGCGATTTGCTCGAAACTGGGCAAAATCCCGACCGTTGAGGAATACCAGGCCAACATCGGTATCATCAACGAAAAAGGCGATGAAGTTTACCGCTACATGAACTTCAACGAAATCGACAGCTACAACGAAGTTGCCGACAAAGTGAACGTGTAACGCAGCGTTTCAGACGGCCTGAATTAGTGTAGGCCGTCTGAAAAACCATCATAGCAAAGCCGTCTGAATCAGATTCAGACGGCTTTTGCTATTTATCAGGCGTTTGACGGGCGGATATATAGTGGATTAGATTTGAATCAGGACAAGGCGGGGAGCCGCAGACAGTACACCTAGTACTGCAAGGCGAGCCAACGCTGTACTGGTTCAAATTTAATTCACTATACAATCCGCCCCTACGCTGGGTTGCATATACCGATATTGTACGAAACGGATTGATTGCTGCATCATCAGCAATATAGCGGATTAAAATTAAATCAGGACACAATTGAACCTGTTTGATGAAGATAAACCCCGTC
>CAYVIS010000351.1:0-1535 GCA_964451565.1 uncultured Neisseria sp. | reverse complement strand
GCTTTGGCATCAATCGCCACCACAATCGCCTGCGAGCCGAAAAAGCCGCTGGCTTCGTTGATTAAATCGGGGTTGGTCACGGCGGCGGTGTTGATGCCGGCCTTATCGGCACCGGCATTGAGCAGGCGGCGCACATCGGCCACGCTGCGCACGCCGCCGCCGACGGTGAGCGGGATAAACACTTGCGAGGCCACCTCTTCAATCACGTGCAAAATGGTGTCGCGGTTGTCGCTGCTGGCGGTGATGTCGAGAAAGGTCAATTCGTCGGCACCTTCGTCGTTGTAGCGTTTGGCCACATCCACCGGATTGCCCGCATCGCGCAGGCCGACGAAATTCACGCCTTTGACCACGCGGCCGTTATCGACATCCAAACAGGGAATGATGCGTTTTGCCAATGCCATATATTTTTGCCTTGTGAAATCGTGTGTTGGGGAGGGAGACCGTCTGAATAACGGCTGCGTATAGTGAATTAGAAATAAAACAGTTCAATACATTCAGATGGCTGAGCTTGTTGAAGCCTCTCTTGAATCTCAGAATGGCTTCGACAAGCTCAGCCACCTGTTTTGATTTCCACAATATACAATGTTCGGATTTAATTCTAATCCATTATATTAATGAGCGGCGTGTTTAAGCCAACCAGCCCGTTGCCAGCGCCACATTGTGTTGCGACAGCCAGAAATAGCCGATAGCGGCCACAGCGGCCAGCATCATGTTGCCGACAAAGCTGTTGGAAAAGCGGTTGACCAGCCAGAAAGCGCAGGCCACATAAGCCCATAACAGCGCCATTGCCACGCCCCACACCGCGTCGATGTGCGGCAGCTCGAAGGCGGTGGCGGCACGCAGCAGCACCACCAAAATCATAAATCCGAGGCTTTCGGTGAGCGCGTAAATGTCGCGGTCGCCCGCCCAAATCGCCCAAAAGCCCAATATAAATGCTTCAAGCATGAAAACTTCCCTTATGAATGTGGCCGTCTGAATTATTTGATGTGGTTTCCGGTTGAGTCCGGTCAGACGGCGGGTCTGAATAATCGAGTAATGCGGCTTCCCGTAATAAGCCGTTGGTGTCGGCAAAGCCGCCCGATATAGCGGATTACATTTGAACCTATACAGCGTTGGCTTGATTCAAATTTAATTCACTATATCCGCGGCTTGGCCGTGTCTTTTTATGGTGTTCAGGCCAATTCGTCGGCCAGTTGCTGCGCTTGGGCAAAGTCGATGCTGCCCTCGTAAATCGCACGTCCGGTAATCGCGCCGCTCACGCCGTTTTTTTCCACCGCACACAGCGCGCGGATGTCGCCGAGGTCGGTGAGTCCGCCGGAGGCAATCACCGGAATGTTCACCGCTTTGGCCAGCTTGACGGTGGCTTCGATGTTGACGCCGCTCATCATGCCGTCGCGGCCGATGTCGGTGTAGATGATGCTGTTGACGCCGTCGTCTTCAAACTGTTTGCTCAAATCAATCACATGATGCTCGGTTACGGTCGCCCAGCCGTCAATCGCCACCATGCCTTCTTTGGCATCGAGGCCGACGATGAT
>CAYVIS010000350.1:0-1537 GCA_964451565.1 uncultured Neisseria sp. | reverse complement strand
CCCGCTCGGATTTGCTGGTGATCAACAAAACCGACCTCGCCCCACATGTGGGCGCCAGCCTCGAAGTGATGGAACGCGACGCGCGGCGGATGCGCGGCGGCCAGCCGTTTGTGTTCACCAATCTGATGCAAGACGAAAACCTCGCCGCCGTCATCGGCTGGATTCAGAAATACGCGCTGCTGGAAGACGTTGCCGAACCGGCGGCGTTGGTGCGCTAAACCGAAGGCCGTTTGAAAAAAATTCAGACGGCCTCTGCACACAAGGTTCTCATGCAATCCCGACTCACCTTATCCACCAAGCTGCGCGGCTGTCAAACCGTACTCGACAACTGTTTCGTTTCGCCGCCGCTCAAGCTGCTGACACTGCCGCCCGAAACTGACGGCACGCTCAAAGCCATCCAAATGTCATCCTCGCCCGGCTTATTGGCAGGCGACCGTATCGACATCGACATCACCTTAACGCCCGACACCGCGCTACACCTTTCCACCCAAGCCTTCACCCGCGTGCTGGAAATGGCCGCGGGCGAATGCGCCGACCAACACACCCGCATCACGCTGCACGAACACAGCCGCCTCACCTACCTGCCGCACCCGCTGGTGCTGCACCGCGGCAGCTCGCTGTTTCAAACCACCCGCATCGACTTGGCCGACCATTGCCGCTTGCTCTACGGCGAAATCACCGCCGCCGGCCGCGTGCTCAATGATGAGCGTTTTGCTTTTGCCCGCTTCGCTTCACAGCTGCAAATCCGCCATCAAGACAGGCTTTTGGTGCACGACAACATCCAATGGCAACCCGAGCGCCATCCGCTGCCCACGCTGGGGCAGATGGAAAGCCACAGCCACCAGGCCACGCTGTTTTTTGTGGACACGGGCGCAGATGCACCGCTGAAAACCACACTCGACCGCCTCCACGACACACTGGCCGAATCCGCTTCAGACGGCCTGATGTGGGGCGCCAGCCTTGCGGCAGACAATGTGGTGTGCCTGCGGGCGTTGGCCGGTCAGGCTGAGCGGTTGGAGCAGCTTTTGCAGCAGGCCAACGCGGTTTTGCGCTGAAGCCGTCTGAATACGCCGATTGGAACAATCACTCCAACACAGCCTTTGCAGGCCGTCTGAAAACATGATAAAAAAGGGCTTCATACCAATAAACAAGTCAAGGAGAGGCCATGAGTGATTTAAAACAACGTTTCGAGCAGGCGCAGCAGGATGTGGTGAGCTTGGCCGAACGCCCCGACAATCCCACACTGCTGAAGCTGTATTCTTTTTACAAGCAGGCCACCGAAGGCGATGTCAGCGGCGAAAAACCGGGCATGTTCGACCTGGTGGCGAAGAAAAAATACGAAGCTTGGAGCGGCTTGCAAGGCATGTCGTCTGATGAAGCGATGGAAGGCTATGTAGCCGAAGTGGAACGTTTGTTGAACGAAGAGTAAACCGCTGCGTTTATCTGTAAGGCCGTCTGAACGATTGTTTCAGACGGCCTTACGTGTAAGAAATAACCGCGTTGTTTACACAACAGATTGAGAAAAATAAGCCTGCAA
>CAYVIS010000349.1:0-1543 GCA_964451565.1 uncultured Neisseria sp. | reverse complement strand
CAATCACTTCTTCGCTGCCTGCGATGATTTCGGCACGGCGGCGGCCGTTTTCGTCGGGTTCGCCCATTTGGGTTTTCACAATTTTGATGCCGCTCACTTTGCCTGTGGCATCGGTCTGCACCGCCACCGGCTCGGCTTCAATCGCCACGGGTTGGGCGTTGAATTGGAACGCCACGCCCTCTTCTTTGGCATTGGTGAATTCTTTTTTGCTGCCCGGCATATTGGCGGCATCGCGGCGGTACACACAGGTCACTTCTGCGGCACCTTGGCGCACGGAAGTACGCACACAGTCCATCGCCGTGTCGCCGCCGCCCAATACCACCACGCGGCGGTCGGCCATGCTGACGAAATCGGGGCTGTCAAAGCCGAGCAGGTTTTGGGTGTTGCCGATTAAGAACGGCAAGGCGGAATATACGCCGTCGGCTTCTTCATTCGGGATTTCCGCTTTCATGCCCTGATAAGTGCCGACACCGAGAAACACCGCATCGTATTCGTTCACCAAATCATCCAGCTGCACATCTTTGCCGATTTCGACGCCGAGTTTGAATTCGATGCCCATTTCGCCGAACACTTCGCGGCGGCGCACCATCACTTCTTTTTCCAGCTTGAACGCGGGAATGCCGAAAGTGAGCAGGCCGCCGATTTCCTGCTGGCGCTCATACACGGTTACGTCCACGCCGTTGCGGGTGAGCACATCGGCGCAGCCCAAACCGGCAGGCCCTGCGCCGATAACGGCCACTTTTTTACCGGCTTTCGGCACGTCGTGCAGATTCGGTTTCCAGCCCATTTCAAAGGCTTTTTCGGTGATGTATTTTTCCACATTGCCGATGGTAACCGCGCCGAATTCGGCATTTAGGGTGCAGTCGCCCTCGCACAAACGGTCTTGCGGACACACACGACCGCACACTTCCGGCAGGCTGTTGGTCGAATGCGCCAACTCGGCGGCTTCGATGATGCGGCCTTCGTTGGCCAAGCGCAGCCAGTTGGGGATGTTGTTGTGCAGTGGACATTTGTTTTGGCAATACGGATTGCCGCAGGCCAAACAACGGTCGGCTTGCGCCTGCGCCTGCGTGTCGGTAAAGGCCTGATAAATTTCCACAAACGAGGTTTTGCGCGCATTCAGCGGGATTTTCGGGGGATCGACGCGCGGCAGGTCGATATATTGATATACGTTTTCGCTTTGGCTCATGGCGGTTCCTTGCAAACTTATTTTTCTTTCAGACGGCTTGTGTGAAATAGAGGCCGTCTGAAGCAATGCTGTTTCAAATCGGTATGACCTTGTTGAGGCCGTCTGAAAACCAATAAGCCTTTCAGACGGCCTTTGCCTGTTATTGGGTAACGGCGCGCAGCTCGGTAACGGTGCGACGTTTGTGACCCAGCAAGGCATTGACATCGTTGGCTTTCGGTTTCACCAACACAAATTGGCCGACATAGTCTTCCCAATGCGACAGGATGCGCTCGCCCAAGGCGCTGCGGGTCAGCTCAACATGGCGGGAAATCAGGCTGCGCAAGTTTTCCTGATGCATCGGCAAATCGGTGATGC
>CAYVIS010000348.1:0-1544 GCA_964451565.1 uncultured Neisseria sp. | reverse complement strand
CCGCCGCGAAAATCGGCACGGCAAAGCCGATGCGTTCCAATTCTTCCCACACCATCGGCAAATCGGCCACCGTCGCCACCACCGCGCAAACGTTGGTGAAATCGGTCATGTCGATGTCCATCGTTTTGTAGTTGCACTCAAATGCAAATTCGGTGCCTTTGCTGGCGGCGATTTTCATGGGCGTATCCTTTGTGGTGAGGGGTAGGCGGCGGGATGCTGTTTTCTTTATAGCCGCTGATAAGGTTTAGGCTGTCAAGAATAGGGCAAACGGGTGGGGCTGTCTATCAAAAAAGGCCGTCTGAAAATTATTTCAGACGGCCTTTGCAGAATCGTGAATATTTAAAAAACGGTGTGGATTAAGTAGGCAGTATAGCCCGCGTAAGCCGTGCAGAGCACCGCGCCTTCCAAGCGGGTGATGCGCCGTTGCGACCAGGCGAACACAAACAGCAACACCGTCAGCAACACCATCACCATCGCATCGCGGTATAACACTTCCGCCGCCACCTCCATCGGGTGGATGGCCGCCGCCAAGCCGACCACGGCCAGCGTGTTGAACAGATTGGAGCCGATGATGTTGCCCACGGCGATATCGTGCTCTCCCTTGCGCGCGGCGATGACGGATGAAGCTAGCTCGGGCAGCGATGTGCCGATGGCGACCACGGTCAGGCCGATAATCAGATCCGACACACCCAGCGCCTGCGCAATCGTAACCGCGCCCCACACTAGCAGACGCGAGCTTAAAATCAAGACCACCAGCCCCAACACCAGCCACAGCAGCGCGCGGCGCAGCGACATTTTGCTTTCCGGCTGGGCAAATTCATCGGCAATATCTCGGGGAAGGTTGTCGCGCCCCTTCATGCCTGAAAGCGTGGTCCAACCCATCAGCAACACCAGCGCCGCCAGCAGCACAATCCCGTCGGTAAACGAGAGCATGCCGTCCCACAGCTGCCAAACCGCCAGCGCCGTCACCGCCAGCAACACCGGCAGTTCGCGTTTGACAATCTGCGGCAGCACCACAATCGGGCTGATAAGCGCGGTGATGCCCAAAATCAGCGCAATATTGGTGATGTTGGAGCCATAAGCATTGCCCAATGCAATACCCGGGCTGCCTTGCGCGGCGGCCAATACCGACACCACCATTTCCGGCGCCGACGTGCCGAAGCCGACAATCACCATACCGATTAAGAGCGGCGACATGCCGAAATGTTGCGCGGTGGCGGCAGCGCCGTCTACAAAACGGTCGGCGCTCCACACCAGCAGCAGCAAGCCGGCCACAATAGCCAAAGCGGCCCAAATCATAAAATATCCTTTATTTGCGGGGAAATTAGGGCGGATATTAACAGATTTTTTGCGCTTTGGCGTGCGGCAGCGGCGATGTTGCGGCAGGCCGTCTGAACGCAGCGGTTTTCAGACGGCCTGACAAGGCATCGGGCGGATAAATTTTCCGGCTCTTCAACACAGATACCGTATTCAAAAAAAGCAGCCGCTTCAGCGCTTTTGCCGTTTTGTTGGCATGGCGTGTTTGGCAAATTGCCTTTTAAGAA
>CAYVIS010000347.1:0-1549 GCA_964451565.1 uncultured Neisseria sp. | reverse complement strand
CCGCGCTGCACTTTGCCGGTGGCTTTGAGCTGGTCGGCCACGTTCATGGCCACGTCAATCGGAATGGCAAACGAAATGCCCATAAAGCCGCCGCTGCGGCTGTAAATCTGCGAATTGATGCCGACGACCTGGCCTTTGAGGTTGAACAGCGGCCCGCCGGAATTACCCGGGTTGATGGCGACGTCGGTTTGGATAAACGGCGTGTAGTTTTCATTCGGCAGGCTACGGCCTTTGGCGGACACGATGCCTGCGGTGACGCTGTTGTCAAAGCCGAACGGCGCGCCAATCGCAGCCACCCATTCGCCCGGTTTCAAATCTTTGGCGTCGCCGATTTTCACCACCGGCAAATCTTTGGCTTCGATTTTCAGCAGCGCCACATCGGATTGCTGGTCGGAGCCGATTAATTTAGCGGTGTATTCGCGCTTGTCGTTGAGCGATACTTTGATGTTGTTCATGCCGCCCACCACGTGCGTGTTGGTGAGGATGTAGCCGTCGGCGCTGATGATGAAGCCGGAGCCGAAATTCAGCTCGCCGTCATCTTCCTGTTGCGGCATTTCGGGCATATTGGGCACGAGGCGCTTGAAGAATTCGTAGAAAGGATCATTGTCGGGAAACTGGCTCAAATCCATACCGCTGTCGTTGCGGGCAGTCGTGGCAGGCGCGGTTTTGGTGGCTTGGATATTCACCACGCTCGGGCCTTCCTGCTCCACCAGCTTGGTGAAGTCGGGCAGCAGCATGTTGACCGTACCTTCATCGGTTTTGGTTTCGATGGTCTGCACCAAGTCGCTGTCTTGGCTGTCTTTTTTGCCGAAGAAACCGTCTACTTTATCGCAACCGTTTAAAACCAAAGCGGAAGCCACCAACAGCGCGATGTATTTGGGCGTTTTGTTCACAACGTTTCCTTTAGATTATGTGTTATGCAAACTGGTGGCAATTGTAAACGAAATCAAGCCGCTTTGCACTCAAACGCTTGTTTGAAAGAAGCTTTCCGGCGGCGATTTTACATCTTTTTAATATTAACCGGATAATCGTTTGCCGATAAACAAAAGGCCGTCTGAACGCATTCAGACGGCCTTTTCACCGCGCATTACAACGGCACCGTTTTGGCCGGATATTCGCACAAATCGTTAATCATGCAGCGCTCGCATTGCGGTTTTTGCGCCTTGCAAGTATAACGCCCGTGCAGCAGCAGCCAATGGTGGGCGTCAAACAGGAATTCTTTCGGAATAAAGCGCATCAGCTTGTCTTCCACCTCGCGCACGTTTTTGCCCGGCGCGATGCGGGTGCGGTTGGAGACGCGGAAAATATGCGTGTCCACCGCCATTGCAGGCTGGCCGAAAGCGGTGTTGAGCACTACATTGGCGGTTTTGCGCCCCACGCCGGGCAAAGCTTCCAGCGCCTCACGCGTTTGCGGCACTTCGCCGTGATGTTGTTCCAGCAAGATGCGGCAGGTTTCCATCACATGCTTGGATTTGGTTTTATACAGGCCGATGGTTTTGGTGTATGCCATCACCCCTTCCAGCCCCAAATCCAGCATCGCCTGCGGCGT
>CAYVIS010000346.1:0-1551 GCA_964451565.1 uncultured Neisseria sp. | reverse complement strand
TGGCGTTGCCGCGCGCCAGTTGGAAGTATTCCGGCAGGCTCAGGTTGGCGGCGTCGAAGCCGAAGCGTTTCGGAATCGCGCCCAAAGTGCAGAGCAAATCCAGCACATGGTCGTAAAAAGAGAAGTCGCCCACCGGCAGCAAATCGGCACCGGCGGCTTTTTGGGCAGCCCAGTTGAGGCGGCGGATTTCGGCGGCGGTTTCCTGCAGCTCGGCTTCGGATTTCGCGCCTTTCCAGAAGGCTTCAACGGCAAATTTCAATTCACGCTTGGCGCCGATGCGCGGATAGCCTGAGAGATGGAATGTGTTCATGGGGTTTCTCCTGTGTATGAACGGGATAAATCTTGTTGATGATGTTATCTTGAACGGTTTTCATCCATCGCGCAAACGACAAATTTGAACAATCTGCATGAATAAATTTAATAGTTTATTCAGACGGCCTTGAATGAAATTTACCTACATGCCGCTTTTCAGGCCGCCGGATATTGCATGGCCGCATGCGCCCATACAGTCAGGTATCGGTTTGAAAGGGGATAACTTGGTTGCCGTGCGCTTGAATCATCGCAATCAAATCATCGGTTTGCAGCCAGACGGTGGCCGTGTTGTCGTTCGGGTGCACGCCAATCAGAGCAGGCTGCGTGAAAAAGGCTTCATCAATGAAAAAAATCACTTTGCGCGCCTCGTCGTTCAATATGCCCAAAGGCGTGACCGAACCCGGCGCCAACCTCATCACATTCATCAAATCATGTTCCGATGCAAACGATAATGGCCGCGTTTGGTGCGTTTGCCTGAATGCCTTCAAATCAATCCGTTTGTCGCCTTTCACCGTGATGAGGTAATAATTTCTCTTTTTGTCGTCGCGCACCAACAGATTTTTGGCATCCGCTTCCGGATAAGGCAGGGCAACCGCGGCAATTTCGATCATATTAAACACCGCTTGATGCTCGGTAATCTCGTGCCATATGCCGAGCCGTTGCAAATAATCGAATATTTCGTTTTTATTCATCTTTTTCCTGTCAATAAGCAGCCAATCCGCTGAATTATACCCGCCTTTCGTGATGGCTCCGCCCGCCGCACGGCTTACTTTCATATCCAAGCCATATATAATGGCTATACTTTTCAGACGGCCTTAACGCCCTCGTGCAAACCCCGCTGCAATACCTGCACGTGTCGCTGTGGGATTTCCACAAAACCGCCCGCCCGCGCATGCAGCTGATTCACAAACGCATCGGCGGCAAACTGCCCTTATCAGCGTCGGCAACCTCTTTCGCGCCGAACAAATCCTCGCCGCCCATCAAACCGGCTTGGCTTATTTGCCGCCGCTGAAGGATAAGGAATGACAGCCGGTGGATTTGTGATGGGGTGTTTGATTATTGGTTAAAGGAAAGGCCGTCTGAAAGCATTTTTGCTTTCAGACGGCCTTTACGTAGGATGGGTGTAAACCCATCAAAACTGGTGTAAGTGGTTGAAATGATGGGTTTACACCCATCCTACGCTTGCTTGCCGGGCAAAAAGCCCTTATGGGTGGAAGTGGGCGCCTTTGGCAAGGCCGA
>CAYVIS010000345.1:0-1563 GCA_964451565.1 uncultured Neisseria sp. | reverse complement strand
TCACCGCATAATGTTCAGACGGCCACGCCATTTCGGCGATGTTTTCCAGCCGCGTATCAAAACGCACGCCTTTTTCCGCCGCCAATTTCTGCGCTTTTTCCAGCCCCACCGCCGACATATCCACACCCTCGGCTTGAAAACCGTGTTGCGCCAAAAAAATGCCGTTACGCCCCTCGCCCGTGGCCAAATCCAACGCCCGCCCGCCTTGGGGCAACTGCGGCAGAATACGCGCGATAAATTCGTTCGGCTCGGTGCCGAACACATAATCATCGGTGAGGTAGCGCTCGTCCCATTTCGACATGGTATTCCCTATTCTGCAAATGTTTCAGACGGCTTTTAATATAGCATTAAAGGCCGTCTGAAAGTATATTTGGTTTTTTGGGGTTGGTGAGATTGGGCATTGACGGAAGCAGCAAGCCACGCAGCCACAAAAAAACCAAACACCTAAACCACCAACCCCAATTCCGTTCCCGCTTTAATCGCGCGTTTGGCATCCAATTCCGCCGCCACGTCTGCGCCGCCGATGATGTGCACCGGTTTGCCCAGCGCTTCGCATTCGGCCTGCAAACTGCGGTTCGGCTCTTGCCCTGCACAAATCACCACGTTATCCACGGGCAACACCTGCGCTTCGCCGTTGCGGCGGATGTGCAGGCCGTCTGAATCGATTTTTACATATTCCACGCCGCCGATCATATTGACGCCTTTGTGTTTCAACACCGTGCGGTGTATCCAGCCGGTGGTTTTGCCGAGATTGCGGCCGACCATGCCTTCTTTGCGCTGCAACAGCCAGATTTCGCGTTCAGACGGCCTCAGTTGCGGCTCGCCCAGCAAAGCGCCGCGATGGGCCATTTCGGCATCAATCTGCCATTCTTGGCGGAACAATTCGGGCGACAAGGCGCTGTCTTCACCTTCATGGCTGAGGTATTCGGCGGTGTCGAAACCGATGCCGCCTGCGCCGATAATCGCCACGCGTTTGCCGACAGGCTTTTTGTCGCGCAACACATCCAAATAGCTCAACACTTCGGCCCGCTCGCTGCCGGGTAAATCGATTTGGCGCGGGGTGATGCCGCTGGCGAGCACGATTTCGTCAAAGCCCTGCAAATCGGCGGCGGATACGCTTTTGCCCAATTCGCGCACCACGCCTTCGTCGTTTAACACTTGGTCGAAATAGCGTAGGGTTTCGTTGAATTCGGGCTTGCCGGGGATTTGTTTGGCCACGTTGAGCTGGCCGCCGATGCGCGGCTGTGCATCAAACAAAGTGACTTTGTGGCCGCGCCCTGCGGCAGTATGGGCAAACGCCATGCCTGCGGGGCCTGCGCCGACCACGGCGATGTTTTTAGCCGCCGAGGCCGTCTGAACGGGCATTTGCAATTCATGGCAAGCAAACGGGTTGACCAAACAGGAAGTGAGTTTGCCCGCAAAAATATGATCGAGGCAGGCTTGGTTGCAGGCGATGCAGGTGTTGATGCGCGCATCGTCGCCCTGCGCTGCTTTGCGCACCCACGCTGCATCGGCAAGGAAAGGCCGCGCCAAACACACGGCATCGGCCAAACCCTGCTGCAA
>CAYVIS010000344.1:0-1570 GCA_964451565.1 uncultured Neisseria sp. | reverse complement strand
TCGCCCTCGACCAGATACAGTTCGGACAAGGCGGGGTCTTTTTCTTGGCAGTCGGCCAGTTTGCCGGGCAGGCCGAGGCCGTCCATCACGCCTTTGCGGCGGGTGATTTCACGGGCTTTGCGGGCGGCTTCGCGGGCGCGGGCGGCGTCAACGATTTTGCCGGTGATGATTTTGGCTTCGGTGGGATTTTCTTCCAAGAAGTCGTTCAGCGCTTGGTTGATGACTTCGTTCACCACCGGACCGATTTCGCTGGAAACCAATTTATCTTTGGTTTGCGACGAGAATTTGGGGTCGGGCAGTTTCACCGACAACACGCAGGTGAGGCCTTCGCGCATGTCGTCGCCGCTGGTATCGACTTTGGCTTTTTTGGCTACTTCGTTGGCTTCGATGTAGCTATTGATGGTGCGGGTCATCACTTGGCGCAGCGCGGTGAGGTGGGTGCCGCCGTCGCGTTGGGGGATGTTGTTGGTGAAGCATTGCACCGATTCTTGGTAGCTGTCGTTCCACTGCATCGCCACTTCCACGCTCATGCCGTCTTTTTCGCCGAAGGCATGGAAGATTTTTTCGTGCAGCGGGTTTTTCTTGCGGTTCATGTATTGCACAAAACCGGCCACGCCGCCGGAGAAAGCGAAGTTTTCGTGTTTGCCGTCGCGCTGGTCGGTCAACTCGATGTCGACGCCGTTATTCAGGAACGATAATTCGCGGATGCGCTTGGCGAGAATGTCGAAGCTGTATTCGATTTCGCCGAAAGTGGTTTCGCTGGCCAAAAAGCGCACCACGGTGCCTTTTTGGTCGGACGCGCCCACTTCTTTCAAAGGCTCTACCGCCGCGCCGTTGGCAAATTTTACAAAATGCTCTTTGCCGTCGCGGTAGATGGTGAGCGTAACCCAATCAGACAGCGCATTCACCACGGAAACGCCTACGCCGTGCAGGCCGCCGGAAATTTTGTAGCTGTTGTTGTCGAATTTGCCGCCTGCGTGCAGCACGGTCATAATTACTTCGGCAGCCGAGCGGCCTTCTTTCGGGTGGATGCCGGTGGGCATACCGCGGCCGTTGTCGCTCACGCTGACGGAGTTGTCGGAATGGATGGTGACGACGATTTTGTTGCAATGGCCGGCCAGCGCTTCGTCGATGGCGTTATCGAGCACTTCGAACACCATGTGGTGCAGGCCGGAGCCGTCTTGGGTGTCGCCGATGTACATGCCGGGGCGTTTGCGCACCGCTTCCAATCCTTCAAGGACTTGAATGCTGTCTGCACCGTATTCTTCGTGTTTTTGCTGGTCGGTCATAATGTCTTTTCTTGCTGATTTGAATGCTGTTTTGCACATCAAAGGCCGTCTGAAAGGGTTTCAGACGGCCTTGATTTCAAGATAGCGAAATCAAGTGCTTAATCTTGAGATTATACCTGATTTTCCATGTTTTTTCAGCAACAAAAGGCAGCGGCTTCAGGCCAGCAGCCACACTACCAGATGCACCATACTGGGGCCGAAAACTACCATAAACAAACCGGCCAGAATCATGGTGAGGCTGGCCATCACGCCCTCGGTTTCATGGCGCTGGGTGGCTCGCG
>CAYVIS010000343.1:0-1580 GCA_964451565.1 uncultured Neisseria sp. | reverse complement strand
GGCGCCAGCCAAGACCGCGCCGCTTTCGATGCCTGCATGAAAGAAAAAGGCTTCGAGCGCCCGGCACAAGCCCCGGCCGATGCCTCAGCACCTGCCCCTGCCGCGCAATAAGCGCCTTTCGGCATCAAAAAACCGCCCTCTGCCCGGGCGGTTTTTTATATTTGGATAGAATAACAAACTGAGGCCGTCTGAACGATTGCGGCAGTGCGTTTCACATGAATGATCAGGCAAGTGGAGAAACAAGCCTTGCGGCTTGTCACCCTCACCCTAGCCCTCTCCCTGTTGCTCAAAGAGGGCAGATTGACACGCTGCGCTAGTCAATCTAAGCCAGAGAGGGGACTAAGTACTGGCCGTCTGAAAGATTATTATTACCAAAATATGCTTTCTCAATCGAATGATAAAGAGCCTGCGTAGGATGGGTGTAAACCCATCATTTCAAGCACCACAACAGTTTTGATGGGTTTACACCCATCCTACGCCCCTCGCTCAAAAATAAGGTGATAACTAATCGAGGCCGTCTGAAACGTTGCAAATATCAGCAACCTAATTCCCTCTCCGGCTTAGATTGACTAGCGCAGCGTGTCAATCTGCCCTCTTTGAGCAACAGGGAGAGGGTGAGGGTGGCAAACCGCCAAGGTTTGCTTCCTACTCACGACAAACCTACCCCCAATACCCTTTAATATATCAGACCAAAACCAAAGCCGTCTGAACGCTTTCAGACGGCCTTATTCAGCCAAACAGGCCTACAAACCCAATTCTTGCCACATCATATCCACTTTCGCCACCGTGGCGGGGTCGCGTTCAATCACCCTGCCCCATTCGCGGTCGGTTTCGCCTGGCCATTTGTTGGTGGCATCCAAGCCCATTTTGCCGCCGAGGCCGGAAACGGGGCTGGCGAAGTCGAGATAATCAATCGGCGTGTTTTCCACCAACACGGCATCGCGCACCGGATCCATGCGCGTGGTAATCGCCCAAATCACTTCTTTCCAGTCGCGGCAATCGACATCATCGTCCACCACCACGATGAATTTGGTGTACATAAACTGGCGCAAAAAGCTCCAGCAGCCCATCATCACCCGCTTGGCGTGCCCCGCATATTGCTTTTTCATGCTCACCACCGCCATGCGGTAAGAGCAGCCTTCGGGCGGCAGGTAGAAATCGACGATTTCGGGAAACTGCTTTTGCAGCAGCGGCACAAACACTTCGTTCAGCGCCACGCCGAGCACGGCAGGCTCATCGGGCGGTTTGCCGGTGTAGGTGCTGTGATAAATGGCGTTTTCGCGCATGGTGATGCGCTCCACGGTAAACACCGGAAAATAATCCTGCTCGTTGTAATAGCCGGTGTGGTCGCCATACGGCCCTTCCAGCGCGGTTTCGTCGGGATGAATCACCCCTTCGAGCACGATTTCGGCGCGGGCGGGCACCTGCAAATCGTTGCCGATACATTTCACCAGCTCTGTGCGCGAGCCGCGCAGCAAACCGGCAAACTGATATTCGCTCAAGGTATCCGGCACCGGCGTAACCGCGCCCAGAATCGTGGCCGGATCGCAACCTAATACCACTGCCACCGGATAAGGCAC
>CAYVIS010000342.1:0-1589 GCA_964451565.1 uncultured Neisseria sp. | reverse complement strand
AGTACAGCTAGTACGGCAAGGCGAGCCAACGCTGTGCTGGTTCAAATCTAATCCATTATAGCTTCGCAGAGACTTCGTTTTCTTTGCTTCACCACATAAAGTAGGCAAAAGAAAGGCGGCCGCGGTTGCAGGTTTGGCTTGCGCCAAACTTCTCTCACTACGTGGAATTTTGGAAACAGCCTTGAGTCGTTGCGCGCCGGTAAAGGTCTCAGGCTGGGCTGGGTGTAGGTGAGGTTATGTGGCCAAGAGATTTTAGATACATTGCGGGTACCCGTGCATTGATGCCTGCACGCATAGGCGTGAATCCATCGACGCAGGTGGGTTCGAGAGATTTGGTGTTCGTCAGTAGTGCGCTGTTGACCGCCAAGCTCATGATAAAGTATGACTGCGTGATGTTTGAAATGCAGGTATATTTAGCCGTAAGAAAACTATACCTTTACTGGGTTGGGGGAGAGCGCCCAACTTTTGGGGTACAGTTCAGGTTTTTTCAGACGGCCTTTACGAGGCTTAATTACGCACTACGCGGCGCACTTGCGGGATGGCGTGCAGGGCGCGGATGATTTCGTTGAGTTGGTCGAGGTTTTGGGTTTTGATGAAAAACTTAAACTCGATAAAGCCTTCGGTGCCGGCCTGTTTCTGCGAGGGGGTTTCCACGGATTCGATGTCGGCATTGGTGCCGGAAATGGCTTGCGCCATGGCGGCGAGCAGGCCGTGGGCATCGCGTGCGCTGACGGTGAGGAGGGTGCGGTAGCTGCGGTCGTGGATGCTGTCCCAATCGGCATCAAGCTGTTGCTCGGGGTCGGCTTTGAGCACGTTGGGGCAGGTATCGCGGTGGATAATCATGCCTTGATCTTTGATGATGACGGCGCGGATGCTGTCGCCGGGAATAGGGTTGCAGCATTGTGCCAGATGCACGCGGCCGGTTTCGTTGCCGTTGATCTTAATCGGGCTGAGTTTGACTTCGTCTCCGAAGTGTTCGCCTGCGAGTTCGGCGATGTGCATGGCCACGGAAACGGGCAGGGTGTGACCCATGCCGACGCTGTAGAGAATGTCTTCAAAAGTGGTTTGTTTGTTGTTGAGGTCGGCGAGGTATTTTTCTTTGAGGCCGTCTGAAAGCAATACGTTTTGCGGCAACAGGCTGGAGAGCGCTTTTTGCAGCAGGTTTTCGCCAAGCAGGATGGCGTCTTCGCGGTTCATGTTTTTGATGTAGTTGCGGATGGCGCTGCGGGCGCGGCTGGATACGGCGAAGTTGAGCCAGGCTACGTTGGGTTTGGCCTGCTCTGAGGTAATGATTTCAACGGAATCGCCGGTTTTGAGCTTGGTGCGCAGGGGCATCATGGTGTTGTTGATGCGCGCGGCCACGGTGCGGTTGCCGATGTCGGTGTGTACGGCGTAGGCGAAGTCGATCGGGGTGGCACCGTCGGGCAAAACCAAAATTTTGCCTTTGGGCGTGAGGATATACACTTCGTCGGGGAAGAGGTCGACTTTGACGTGCTCTAAAAATTCCATCGCGTTGGCGCTGCGTGCCTGCAAATCGAGGATGTTTTGCAGCCATTGGTTGGTGCGCAGGGTGGCTTGGTCGAC
Organism: uncultured Neisseria sp.; assembly: GCA_964451565.1. Lineage (GTDB taxonomy): Bacteria > Pseudomonadota > Gammaproteobacteria > Burkholderiales > Neisseriaceae > Neisseria. The sequence goes on along the minus strand of CAYVIS010000342.1, from coordinate 5 downwards.
GGTGT
>CAYVIS010000341.1:0-1590 GCA_964451565.1 uncultured Neisseria sp. | reverse complement strand
ACAGAGAAGCGGAATGAGTATAAAACCGTCAGCTAGCTTCACAAAGACCAAATACCAAAGAGTAGGGTGGGTGTGAACCCACCATTTCCACCATCGCAACGGTTTTGATGGGTTTAACACCCATCTTACGAAGAGGAGCGGGATGAGTATAAAACCGCCAGCTAGCTTCACAAAGGCCAAATACCAAAGAGTAGGGTGAGCGCAAGCCCATCAACATAACAAACCTCTGGTATCATTCGGCATATTTATAAAAAAGGGGAAACATATGGCCAACTATCGCCGTGATTACACCAAAGGCGGAATCTATTTTTTTACCGTGGTATTGCAAAATCGCCGCCGCCATTGGCTGACCGAATATATAGACACATTCCGCACCGCTTACCAAGAAACGCTGCACCACTATCCCTTTAAAACCCTTGCTATTACCATATTGCCTGAGCATTTTCATTGTGTATGGCAGTTGCCGGAGTGCGATGATGATTATTCGCGCCGAATACAAGTGCTGAAAGCAAATTTCAGCAAGCGTCTGCCCGATTCCTGCCGCCGCCCGAATCCAAGCCAAAGGCAGCGTGGTGAATTGGGCATTTGGCAGCGCAGGTTTTGGGAACACAAAATCCGCAACGAAGCCGATTTAGCAAACCATATTGCCTATATTTACTACAATCCCGTCAAACATCATCATGTCGCCCAAGTCAAAGATTGGACTTATTCATCATTTCATCGTGATGTGACGCTCGGATTGTTTCCCGAAGATTGGGGCGGCACATTACCTGAAGCGGTCTGTAATTTATATGATGATTAAAGTCGGCTGTTCGGATTTTGATGGGTTTACACCCATCCTACGCACCGATGAAGGTCAAACACCGCATTTCGAAACGTAAGATGGACGTAAGCCCATCAATCTAACAATAAAGCCAAACGCCGCACATACCGAAACGTAGAATGGGTGTAAACCCATCAAAACCGCCATCCGCCCACCAATTTTTACCCCGCCACCATACCCGCCAGCCGCTCAAATCCCCCGTTTATCTGCATTGATGTGCCAAAAAGCAACAAAATCAGCCTAAGTGTTGTAAACCTGCAAATCATATGTCCTGTTTTCATATCATGCTGATTTTCAAAGCGTTTAAAATCAAGTGTGGGATAAACCACACACATTTCAACGTAAATACCCGCATCAAAAGCCGATAAAGTTTGTTTTTTTACAACGAAGCAATTATATTAGCAGACATGAAATCGCTAACGCTGCGATGAATGCAAAAGCTTGGATGGATTTCATATCACCCCATTTAAGTTTGTTTTCTTAAACATAGAAAAGGAATACAGCAATGAAAAAAACTCTGATTGCTTTGACTCTGGCGGCTCTGCCGGTTGCAGCTTCTGCTGACGTAATCCTGTACGGCCAAATCAAAGCCGGCGTTGAGGTTGCTCAAATTAAACAAACCCGCGATGGCGTTGAAAAGAAAGACGCTACCGAAACCAAAATTGCCGACTTGGGTTCACGCATCGGTTTCAAAGGCCACGAGCATCTGGGTAACAACCTGAATGCCATTTGGCAGGTTGAAAACAACGTAAACGTTGCAGGCGGCG
>CAYVIS010000340.1:0-1601 GCA_964451565.1 uncultured Neisseria sp. | reverse complement strand
TATTCGTCCCATTGCGCTTTTTTCAGCGGCATGGCTTCGCGGATGGCCGGTTCGTCGATTTGAATCACTTTGATGCCGGCTTTTTCCAAATCCAGCACTTCATCATTCAAGGCCAGCGCGATTTGTTTGGCCACCACGCTCAAGGGCACGTCGTCGCGCACGAATGACCATTTAAACATGGTCACCGGGCCGGTGAGCATGCCTTTCATCGGGCGCTGGGTGAGGGTTTGCGCGAAGGAAGACCAGTAAACCGTCATCGGGTTGGGGCGGGAAACGTCGCCGAAAATGATCGGCGGTTTCACGCAGCGGCTGCCGTAGCTTTGCACCCAGCCGAATTGGCTGAAGCAATAGCCGGCCAGCTGCTCGCCGAAGTATTCCACCATGTCGTTGCGCTCGGCTTCGCCGTGCACCGGCACGTCGATTTGCAGTTTTTCCTGCTCTTCCACGCAGTAGGCGATTTCTTTTTTCATCGCTGCTTCGTAATCGGCGGCGCTCAATTCGCCTTTTTTGAAGGCGGCGCGCGCTTGGCGGATTTCGGTGGTTTGCGGGAACGAGCCGATGGTGGTGGTGGGCAGCAGCGGCAGTTTCATCCATTCCTGTTGGGCTTTGATGCGCTCGGCAAACGCAGATTGGCGTTGGTCGGCACCTTGGCGCAGGTTGGCCACACGGGTTTGCACCGCTTCGTTGTGGATTTTTTTGTTGGTGGCGCGGTCGGCGGCGGCGGCGTCAGAGGCGGCAATCGCCTCTTTCACGCAGTCTTTGCCGTGTGCCAGCGCTTGTTTGATGTTGCCCAATTCAACCAGTTTTTGCGCGGCAAACGCCATCCACGATTTGATTTCGGCATCGAGTTTTTCTTCCACACCCAAATCCTGCGGGCTGTGCAGCAGCGAGCAGCTCGGCGCAATCCACAAATTGTTGCCCAGTTTGTCTTGCACCGGTTTTAAGGTGTCGATGATTTGGCTCAGGTTGGCGCGCCATACGTTGCGGCCGTCGACCAAGCCCACCGACAATACTTTGTTTTGCGGCCAAGCATCGGCAAACACCGCCAATTGCTCGGGCGCACGCACAGCGTCGATATGCACGCCGTGTACCGGCAGCGTTTTGAGCAGATTCAGGTGCTCGGCCACAGAAGCGAAATAAGTGCCGATGATGATGCGCACGCCGGTGTTGGCCAGCTCTTTATACACCGCTGCAAACGCATCCACATAAGGCTTGGGCGCATCCACCGCCAAAATCGGCTCGTCGATTTGAATCCAGTCCACACCTTCGGCGGCCAGCTCGCGCAGCAGTTGCGCATAAGCAGGCAGCAGCTTCGGCAACAGGGTTTCCACGCGGCAGCCGAATGCTTCTTTTTTCTTGCCCAACCACAGCAGCGTCAGTGGGCCGACCAGCGTGGGCTTGATGTCGTGGCCTTGCGCTTTGGCTTCTTTGATTTGCGCAACCAAGCGGCCTGCGTTTACTGAAAATTCAGTGTCGGCGTGCCATTCGGGCACGATGTAGTGGTAGTTGGTGTCGAACCATTTGGTCATTTCCATCGCAAACTGGGTGGCGTTGCCGCGCGCCAGTTGGAAGTATTCCGGCAGGCTCAGGTTGGCGGCGTC
>CAYVIS010000339.1:0-1603 GCA_964451565.1 uncultured Neisseria sp. | reverse complement strand
TAACCAATGTTTCAGACGGCCTCAAACTGGATTGTCGGATCAAGCCCGACAATGACGGTTGGTTGATGTTTGGCTGTTTTGCCAGATGATTGGTTTCTCAATAAAAAGCCGTCTGAAACCTTTCAGACGGCCTTTACCCCACCAATTTACTGCTTCACAAACAAACGCTTGCTCGGCAATTCGTTCAACACGTCTTCGGTCGAATAGCCGCCGATGCGGGGTTTGACCAAACGGGCGTTGACGTAGCCGTAGACGGGAATCACGGCGGCGTCTTCGTCGATTTTGGCTTCGGCCTGACGATAGAGCTCGCTGCGGGCGGCGACGCCGGCGTCGGGGCTGAGGGTGCGGTCGAGAATGGCGTCGTATTCGGGGTTTTTATAAAACGCGCGGTTGCTGCTGTTGTTGCTGCGCAGGGTGTTGAGGAAGGTCGACGGCTCGTTGTAGTCGCCGCACCATGAGGCGCGGGCGAGTTGGTAGTTGCCGCTGCGACGGTTGTCGAGATAGGTTTTCCACTCTTGGTTTTCCAGCTTCACGTTCACAAAACCGAGCGCCTGCTTCCACATCGAGGCGGCGGCGACGGCGATTTTTTTGTGCTGCTCGGAGGTGTTGTATAAAAAGCTGAAGGTCAGCGGCTTGGCATTGCTGTAGCCCGCTTCGGCCAGCAGTTTTTTGGCTTCGTTGATGCGGGCGCTATAGTCCATTTTCGTCCACGCGGGCACATAGGGCACGAAATCGGCGGTGCCGACGCGGGTGAGGTTGTAGGCGGGTTCTTCGCCGCGGCCGAGCACTTTGGCGGCGATGGTGTCGCGGTCGAGTGTGAGCGAGAGGGCTTTGCGCACGCGGGCGTCGTCAAACGGCGCTTTTTGGTTGTTGATTTCCAGATAATAGGTGCACAAATAGGGGCTGAACATCAATTCCTGCGGGTATTCGGCTTTGAGTTTGGCAAACATTTCCGGCGGCAGCGCATCGGTGATGTCGACTTCGCCGGCCTGATAGCGGGCAACGTCGTCGGTTTGCGAGCCGATGGGCAGAAACACCACGCGCTCGATTTTCACGCTATCGGCATCGCGGTATTCGGGATTTTTCACCAATTCGATGCGCTCGTTGACCACCCATTTGTTGATTTTGTAAGCGCCGTTGCCGACAAAGTTTTCCGGCTGCGTCCATTTCACGCCGAATTGCTCCACGGTGGCGCGGTGCACCGGTTTGGTGGCGGCGTGGTAGAGCATTTTCGGGAAATACGGCACCGGCGCGGTGAGGGTCACTTGCAGTGTTTGCGGGTCGACGGCGGTAACGCCCAGCGTTTCGGGGGCTTGTTTGCCTGCGAGGATTCCATCAATGTTTTCGATTTTGGCCGCTTGCAGATAAGAGGCGTATTGCGAGGCGGTTTTCGGGTCGACCAGGCGTCGCCAGCTATACACAAAATCTTCGGCCACCACCGGCTCGCCGTTGCTCCATTTGGCGTCGGTATCCAGCTTGAATGTCCACACTTTATTATCGTCGCTGCTCCAGGATTCGGCCACGGCGGGGATGATGTCGCCTTTTGCATCGGTTTCCACCAAGCCTTCGAGCAGGTCGCGCACGATGTTGATTTCGGGCACGC
>CAYVIS010000338.1:0-1603 GCA_964451565.1 uncultured Neisseria sp. | reverse complement strand
CCGACACCGTGGGCACCGGCGGCGACTCGCACACCCGTTTCCCCATCGGCATTTCTTTCCCTGCCGGCTCCGGCTTGGTGGCTTTTGCCGCCGCCACCGGCGTGATGCCGCTCGATATGCCCGAATCGGTGCTGGTGCGCTTCTCCGGCAAGCTGCAACCGGGCGTCACCCTGCGCGACTTGGTGAACGCCATTCCGCTCTACGCCATTAAAGCAGGTTTGCTCACCGTGGCCAAAGCCGGCAAGAAAAATATTTTCTCCGGCCGCATTCTCGAAATCGAAGGCCTGCCCGATTTGAAAGTGGAACAAGCTTTTGAATTGAGCGATGCTTCGGCCGAGCGCTCTGCCGCCGGTTGCACCGTGAAGCTCAACGAAGCGCCGATTATCGAGTATATGAAGTCTAACGTTGTGTTGATGAAAAACATGATTGCCGACGGCTACAAAGACCCGCGCACCCTCGAGCGCCGCATCAAAGCCATGGAAAAATGGCTGGCTGAGCCGCAACTGCTCGAAGCCGACAAAGATGCCGAATACGCCGCCGTAATCGAAATCAACATGGACGACATCAAAGAGCCGATTATCGCCTGCCCGAACGACCCGGATGACGTATGCTTCATGTCGGAAAAATCAGGCACCACCATCGACGAAGTATTCATCGGCTCGTGCATGACCAACATCGGCCACTTCCGCGCCGCCGGCAAGCTGCTCGAAGGCAAGAGCGACATCCCCGTGCGCCTGTGGGTGGCACCGCCGACCAAAATGGACGCGCAACAGCTCACAGAAGAAGGCTATTACGGCATTCTCGGCCGCAGCGGCGCGCGCATGGAAATGCCCGGCTGCTCATTGTGCATGGGCAACCAAGCACAAGTGCGCGAAGGCGCAACCGTGATGTCCACTTCCACCCGCAACTTCCCCAACCGTTTGGGTAAAAACACCTTTGTTTACCTCGGTTCGGCAGAGCTGGCGGCGATTTGCTCGAAGCTGGGCAAAATCCCCACCGTTGAAGAATACCAAGCCAATATCGGTATCATCAACGAAAAAGGCGATGAAGTGTACCGTTACATGAACTTCAACGAAATCGACAGCTACAACGATGTTGCCGAAAAAGTAAACGTGTAACACCGGCTTCAGGCGGCGGGCAAAATTCAAGGCCGTCTGAAAGCCCCTTTTACCAACAACGCGCCGTAAAAATGGCGCGTTGTTTTATTTTCGGACAAATGCCGGGCAGCGGCAGCATGCCGCCATGCACGCGATTGCGGGAAGGGTTGGACTAATCTATTCAAACAAGTGAAATCAAAACCGGCCTGTATCAGTTTGCATTCATTCCAATTCAAATAAAGTAAGCTTGCAAGGCGGCGAACCGCAGACAGTACAACCAGTACGGCAAAGCGGCCAACGCAGCTAGGTTATTTTTTAGAATGGGTATAACTCACCGCAAACAGGCAGCAAACGCAAGATGTATACCATCGGCACGTACGCGTTTTTTATTCAACAACAAGGCCGTCTGAAAGCTTAATGTTTCAGACGGCCTGCACCATTCCCGCACCAACCCCGCTAAAAAGCCTTCTCCACGCTCACAAACCATTGTGCGCTCGAGCGCGAAT
>CAYVIS010000337.1:0-1607 GCA_964451565.1 uncultured Neisseria sp. | reverse complement strand
GCGCTTGGGCGAAAGCGGCCAAGCCGAGCAGGCCGGTGAACAGCAGTTTCTGCATATGATGCTCCTTTGTGGGAATGTGGCGGCATTGTAGCGCCGGGCGGCGGCACTTGAATTTGATTTGAAACAAAACTGTCGTAAATCTTTGATAACTAGTATCAAAGATTAAGTAGGTGCTAATTCTTTTGGGTGAGAGACAGCAGGCTGAAATTTTGCTTAATAGCAGAAAGGCCGTCTGAAAGCGATAAGGTTCAGACGGCCTACAACAGCTTTAATGGTGGCTGTGGCCGATTTGGAAGGTGAGGGTGGCGTAGCTGGCGAGCTTTTGGCAGCTTTGCGCATCGGGAAAATCGGTTTTGTGCACCACGCGCGCTTTCCAAAAGCCTTGGCGCAGCGGGATGATTTTGGTGCTGCCGTCGGCTAGGGTGGTGTCGGAAAAGGCTTGTGCTTCCACTTTGTGCACTTTCGGGTCGGCTTCGCTGAAGCCGTCGAAAGTGGCGGTAAGGGTGGCGTCGGGCAGCGGCTCGCCGTTGAACAACACTTTGACCGGAAAGGCTTCGCCGACGCGGATGTTGGCGGGGTTATCCAGCGGCACGATTTCGAGGCCGTGGCCGACCGGGCGGGTGATGACGCTTTTTGTGGCGCTTTCATGGCCGACGTTAACGATATTTTTGGCATACATGCGGGTTTGTTCGCAATATTCGGCATCGGGCATGTCGCGCAGGCTCACTTGCTGCCAACCGTTGCTGTTTTTCGACCAGAAAGTCGGGCGGTAGGTGCCGAGCACCAGATAGCTGCCTTCGCGCACGGGTTGGCGGCTTTGGTATTGGTAGTTGTGGCGGCCTTTTTGCAGCAGGTTTTCGGTGCCTTTTTCGGTGACCAGCTGCATGGGTTGGCTGAAAATATGGCGGCGCTCGGCGGGAATCGGCGTTAATTCGGGGAAGTCGCCGTAGCCCAGCTCGGCTTTGAGGATGTCGCCGCCGTGGGTATGGGCGGTTTCTGCCCAGATTTCGTGGGCAGATGCTGGTGCGGTGCAGACGGCGAGCAGTAGTGCGCAGAAGACGGGTTTCATGATTTTCCTTGGGAACAAACAGTGTGCAGAATGTTATATCATAACAATTGGATTGTAAAGCATAAGCCGTCTGAAAACATGTTCAGACGGCTTCAAACTTTTGCAAAATTGCTATTACAGCATCACAAAACGACCAAACTTCGTCATTAGCTGTGCAAGCCGGAATCCATACTTAACGTAAAACTGTTTTAAAATCAAATTCCTGAATCTTGGCGGATGGATTCCGGCCTGCGCCGGAATGACGGGTTTATTGGCTATTTTCAGGATAAAAAGTATTTTGCAAAGGTCTCGGCTTATGCTTTTTGTGCAGTACAAGGCCGTCTGAAACGCAGGCGGGTTTCAGACGGCCTCGGGGTGATACACGGGTTTTAAAAGCGGTATTGTGTGCCGGGTGACGTGTGTTTACGCCTCAACGGGTTGCAATTGCAATTGCAGATTTTGCTGCTGCACCTGCAACAGCAGGTCGATGTTCGGATGCTTGCTGGGGTTGGCTTCGGCATCGGCAACGTGTTCGGCAAACAGCGCCAAACCGCGTGCG
>CAYVIS010000336.1:0-1608 GCA_964451565.1 uncultured Neisseria sp. | reverse complement strand
AAGCGCGGGTAATAATCGAGCACGGTGGCCACTTGGGTTTGCTGCAACATGATTTCGGAAAGCCACACGCAATAAGGCTCGCGCACCTGCCAGGGCAGATGGTGGCGGCCGTGGCTGCGCTGCCAGAAGACCAGGCGGGCGGCAAAAGCGGGCGATGCACTCATAACTGGAAAAGCCGTCTGAAAAGAAAGGGCTTATTTTACTGTAAAACTCTGTTTCAGACGGCCTCTTGCCATAATAAAATCATTTGACGCAAGCGAATAATTGCGCTATAAAAAAACATAGGCAGGGGCCGGATTCAGAATAAATATAGTGAATTATAGTGAACCCTACAGCGTTGGCTCGCCTTGTTTCGATTCAACCTAATCCACCATAACAACACCCCATCATTCTCAAAGAAAAAAGAAAGGAAAAAGCTATGAAAGCCATGGTTTATCACGCCGCCGACGATATCCGCTTGGAAGACAAACCCAAGCCGAAAATCATTGATGCCACCGATGCAGTGGTCAAAATCGTCAAAACCACCATCTGCGGCACCGACTTGGGCATTTGGAAAGGCAAAAACCCCGAAGTGGCCGACGGGCGCATCCTCGGTCATGAAGGTGTCGGCATTGTCGAAGAAGTCGGTGCAGGCGTGCAAAACATCAAAGTCGGCGACAAAGTCATCATCTCCTGCGTAAGCAAATGCTGCAGCTGCGACAACTGTAAAAAACAGCTCTATTCACACTGCCGCAACGGCGGCTGGATTCTCGGCTACATGATTGACGGCACGCAGGCAGAATATGTGCGCACGCCGTTTGCCGACAACAGCCTGATTCCGCTGCCCGAAGGGGTAAACGACGAAATCGCGCTGCTGCTGAGCGACGTATTGCCCACCGCACACGAAATCGGCGTGCAATACGGCGATGTCAAACCGGGCGACACCGTGTTTATCGCAGGCGCGGGCCCTGTCGGCATGTCGGCTCTGCTGACCGCGCAATTCTACAGCCCGTCGGTGATTATTATGTGCGACATGGACGAAAACCGCCTGAAACTGGCCAAAGAATTGGGCGCCACCCACACCATCAACCCCGGCGAAGGCGGTGTGGCCGAAAAAGTTAAAGCCATTGCAGGCGAAGACGGTGTCGATTGCGCCATCGAAGCCGTCGGCATTCCGGCCACTTGGGAAATGTGTCAAGACATCGTCAAACCCGGCGGCCACATCGCCGTAGTGGGCGTGCATGGCAAAGCGGTTGATTTCAACTTGGAGCGCCTGTGGATTAAAAACCTCGCCATCACCACCGGCCTGGTGAATTCCAACACCACCGAAATGCTGCTGAAAGCCATTTCCACTAGCTCGGTCGACTTCACCAAAATGCTCACCCATCACTTCAAACTGAGCGAATTGGACGAAGCTTATGACGTGTTCAAACACGCTTCTGAAAACGGTGCGATGAAAGTGGTGCTGGTTAACGAATAAGCTTGCAGGCAAGCAAACCCCGAGGCCGTCTGAAACCTTTCAGACGGCCTTTTGCCATTTGCGTTAAAATAAGCGCAAACCAAACCACCTTCAGCCATCATGTCGAAAAAAATCCTCATCATTTCCCCCAGCTGGATCGGCGACTGCGT
>CAYVIS010000335.1:0-1613 GCA_964451565.1 uncultured Neisseria sp. | reverse complement strand
CGGGCTGGGCGGCTTTGCCCAAATCGCGGGTGGACATATTGAAATAGCGGGCGGTGCGCGCTTTGCGTTCGGCAATGTCGATGCTGCCCAAAAAGGCATCGTCCATGCGCACAAAGGCTTTCAGGTTGCCGCCTGCATCTACCACCGCAATATTCATCGGCACGTTGATGGCGCGGGCTTTGGCCACCGCGGCCTGCATCACCGTTTGCGTTTGCGCCAGCGTGATGTCGCCGGGCAGGGTTTTGACGGGGTCGGCGGCGAGGGCGGGCGTGCAGACGAAGGCAGCCAATAAGGCGGCGGTTTTGCTCAGTTTCATTGCTATCTCCTTGAAAAAATTGTTGTTGTTTTTAGATTAATACGTCACTTCGGTGCAGCTGTCAAATGAATTGCAGGCAAGGTTTGCTATAAATCAGGCCGTCTGAACACAAAGTTTCAGACGGCCTGATAAGCAGGTAGGCAATCTGTCAGCCTTTAAACACCGGCACCATTTCCAGCTGGCTCAAAATCTGTGCGGCGATGTTGATGATGCCGAAGGCAAACACCCACACAATCAGCCACAGGCCGCCGTAAACGCGGTAGCCTTGTGCGGCGGGAAATTTTTTACGCGCTTTGTAGAGCAGCATGGCCGGAATCAGTGCCGTCCACACCGCGGCGGCGAGGCCGACGTAGCCGATGGCGGTTACGAAGCCGGTGGGAAACAGCAGGCAGGCAATCAGCGGCGGCAGGAAGGTGAGCGCGGCGGTTTTGCTGCGTCCGGCGGTGCTGTCGTCCCATTTGAACAGGTCGGCCAGATAGTCGAACAGGCCGAGGGTGACGCCCAGAAACGAGGTGGCGATGGCCATGTAGGCGAAAAAGGTCAGCACCGTGGCCATACTGCCGGTGGGCACGAATTTCGACAGCGTATCAATCAATACCGACACTTGGCCTTCGGCGGCAATCACCGGTGCAAACTCATGCCGCGGCAGGTTGCCCTGAATCGCCAACTGCCACAGCACATAAATCACCAGCGCAATCAGCGTGCCCAGCCACAGCGCACGCGCCACTTTCGGGGCATCGCCCTGAAAATATTTCAACAAGCTCGATACGTTGCCGTGAAAGCCGAACGAAGCCAAGCACACGGGCAGGGCGGCGGCCACGTAAATCCAGTAGCTTGAGCCTGCTGCGGCTTGGGTGTCAAACAAGACGGGCAGCTGCACATGCGTGAGCAGGCCGCCGGTGGCCCAGAAAAAGGCAATCACCATGCCGCCGATTAAAATGCTGGTGAGGCGGTCGACCAAGCGGGTAGACGCCCACACGCAAAATGCCAATACCACGAAAAACACGAGCTGCCCGGCAGGCAGGCCGACTTGGCCGCCGACAATATTGCTCAAGCCTTTGGCCGTGAGGTCGCCGCCGACAAAAATATAGGCATAGGTGAGCAGATACAGCACAAACGCCACCGCTGCGCCGTTGATAATATTCCAGCCGCGGCCAAGTAAGTCTTTCACCATCGTGTCGAAGCTCGCGCCGTGGGGGTAGTGGGTGTTGACTTCCAGCAGCATCAGGCCGGATGAGAGCATGGAAAACCACGTGTAGGCCAGCACGGCCAGCGAGCCGGTAAACCACACGCCCGA
>CAYVIS010000334.1:0-1629 GCA_964451565.1 uncultured Neisseria sp. | reverse complement strand
TATAGCTGAAACATCATTTTGCAGCATGCAGAATGTAGCCGATGCAAAAATTATCATTATAAGCGTTCATCAAAGGTGAACTTTAACTCAACACCGCTACTCAAAAATAAAGTGGCTTTGCCTGCACGGGCGGAATGTTTGCATATTCTTACTGAAAAGTGTTGGTAAAAAGCGGCATTCAAGGCTACAATCGGCACGTAATTTCCCGAAACCCTAGAACCATAATAACGGAGTTAAAATATGACAGCTAAAGGACAAATGCTACAAGATCCTTTCTTGAATGCCTTGCGTAAAGAGCATGTGCCTGTTTCAATTTATCTGGTAAACGGCATCAAACTGCAAGGGCAGGTTGAATCGTTTGACCAATATGTTGTACTGCTGCGCAATACATCAGTTACCCAAATGGTGTACAAACACGCCATTTCCACCATCGTTCCGGCTCGCGCAGTCAGCCTGCAACATGAAAACAAGCAGCAGGCCGCCGCGCCTGTGCAGGTTGAAACGTCGCAAGCATCGGAATAATACGATTGGTTTTAAATACCTTACCGAATTATCGGTAAGGTATTTTTTATTGATGGAGCCGCACCACAGGGATTGGACGGCCAAAATTTTACACCAAACGGTAAAAAAGCCATTTACAAGAATTAACTTGCCTATTGCTGCTTATTAAAGCAGCAGCAGAATATCCCATTTGAAGCGGGCAAGGAAGCAGCTGCTTGAAGAGACAAGGGGTTAGCATAAAGGCATATTTAACACCGTGGCAGCAACGTTGAACGCCGATTGTTTTATGCTTGCCTGTCGGAATTGTCAAGACTGGCGAGGCATTTAAAAATACATTATATTGTGCCCTTAACTGCAGGATGCTACCGTATCTTGTGTTTTTACTGTCAACACTAGGATTTGTGATGAACGCAACAACCAATCTGAAAGTAACCAAACGCGACGGCCGTTTGGAAGCCATTGATCTCGAAAAAATCCACCGTGTCATCACGTGGGCGGCTGAGGGGTTGGACAATGTTTCCGTGTCACAGGTTGAGTTGAAATCGCATATCCAGTTTTACAACGGTATCCGCACCGATGACATCCACGAAACCATCATCAAAGCGGCGGCAGATTTGATTTCTGCCGAAACCCCTGATTATCAATACCTTGCTGCGCGTCTGGCGATTTTTCACCTGCGCAAAATTGCCTATGGTGAATTCGAGCCGCCGCACCTGTTTGATCATGTCAGCAAACTCACCGAAGCAGGCAAATACGACCGCCACATTCTGGCCGACTACAGCCGCGAAGAGTTTGACGAACTCAATACCTATCTCGACCACGAGCGCGACATGACCTTCTCTTATGGCGCAGTGAAGCAGCTGGAGGGCAAATATCTGGTACAAAACCGCGTCAGCCGCGAGATTTACGAAACACCGCAGTTTCTGTATATCTTGGTGGCGATGTGTCTGTTTGCCAAATATCCGCGCGATACCCGTATGGCGTATGTGAAGAAATTTTACGATGCGGTATCCACCTTCAAAATTTCCCTGCCCACGCCGATTATGAGCGGTGTACGCACGCCCACGCGCCAGTTTTCCAGCTGCGTGCTGATTGAGTGCGACGACAGCCTCGACAGCATCAACGCCA
>CAYVIS010000333.1:0-1631 GCA_964451565.1 uncultured Neisseria sp. | reverse complement strand
GGGTAAAGGTGCCGGCGGGGCCGAGATAGGCGATGGTGAGCGGGCGCTCCACCGCTAGGCATTCGCTCATGATTTCGCGAAACAGCCGCGCCACTGCTTCACCGGGCAAGGGGCCGGGGTTGAGCGCCTTGATGCGGCGTAACACTTCGGCTTCGCGCTCGGGACGGTAAACCGTGCCGGTGCCTTTCAACTCGCCGATGGTGCGGGCGTGGTCTGCCCGCTGATTGAGCAATTGCAGGATGGTGGCGTCGATTTCGTCGATAGCTTGGCGGTGTGGCAGCAGTTTATCATCGGCAGACATGCTATTCCCTTGTTCGGTCTATGTGATAAGGATAAGCGGATATTCTAACATCAAAGGCCGTCTGAAAACGGATTTTGTTATCCGGTTTTTCAGACGGCCTTTGATGTTGTAGCGGCCATTATTCCATTTTGGCGCGCTGCTCCGATGACCACGTGTGGCGTGAGAAAAAGGTCAGCAGCACGATGCCGCACACGGTCGACGCCAGCATCATGCCCGCCATCACGCGCGGGGTGCCGTCGTGCAGCCAGGTGGTGAGCATGCCGATCAGTGCGGCAATCACCGACTGACATACGCCCAATACCGCATTGGCGCTGCCGCCTTCGGCTTTGAAATAACCCATAAAGCTGGCCTGCGTGTTGGCCGTCACCAGCCCCTGCGTGCCTACCGACAGCATCACGCACATCACCAGAAACCACATCGGCGGCATGCCTGCCAGCAACACACTCGTCAGCATTACGGTATTGGCCAGCAGCTGGATGATGATGCCCCATTTCAGGATATCCAGCGGATGGCTGCCGCTTTTCAAACGCCAAGCGGTCACGCGGTTAAACGAAGCCATAGTAAGGATATTCGCGCCGAACACCCATGCGTAAACATGCGCCGACACGCCATAGAGGTTCATATATACAAACGACGATTCAGTCAGAAACACAAACATCGACGAGAAGCTGAACGCCTGAAAAAACAGAAAGCCCAATGCCGGACGGGTGCGCAATACGCTGCGGTAACGCCCGATAACCGTGTGCACCAAATCGCGCCCCACCGGCTCGGTGCGCACGGGTTTGGCCAAAAAGCGGTAAAGCAGCAGCCAAATCAACAGCGCATAAACAGCGAGAAACACAAAAATGGTGCGCCAACCCGCCACCATCTGCAATAGTGCCCCCAACATCGGCGCGGCCAGCGGCGCAGCCATCAGAATAATGCCAATCAGGGCAAACATCTGTGCGGCTTCGCGGCCTTCGTAGTTGTCGCGCACAATCGCACCGACCACCACCACCGTCATGCCCGCACCAAAGGCCTGCACCATGCGCAGCAGCAATAATTGCTCTGCAGTTTGGATAAACACCAAGCCCGTTACGCTGACGATGTAAATCACCAAACCGCTCAAAGCAACCACGCGGCGGCCTTTCATATCGGAAATCGAACCACCCACCAGCTGCCCTACCGCCACGCCGAACATAAATGTGCTCAAACTCTGCTCAATGCGGTGGATATCGGCATTGAGGCTTTGCGCCATTGCGGGGATGGCGGAGAGGTAGGCATCGATGGAAAACGGCATAATCGACACCAGCATGGCCAACATAAAGGCCATTTGTTTTTCGGTCAGCTT
>CAYVIS010000332.1:0-1643 GCA_964451565.1 uncultured Neisseria sp. | reverse complement strand
AAATATAACTAAGGAAATAGAGCCTCCATGTTAGCCTTATTGGAAGCATTTTTTACACAATATGGGTATGCAGCCGTATTTTTCGTATTGGTTGCGTGCGGATTCGGTGTGCCGATTCCGGAGGATGTCACATTGGTGGCAGGCGGGGTAATTTCCGGCCTCGGCTATGCCAATGTACATATTATGGTGTTGGTCGGTCTGCTCGGCGTGCTGGTTGGCGATGGGCTGATGTTTGCCGCCGGGCGCGTATTCGGCCACCGCATTTTGAAAGTGCGCTTTATTGCCCGCGTGATGACACCTAAGCGTTATGCGCAGGTGCAGGAAAAATTCGATAAATACGGCAACCGCGTGTTGTTTGTCGCCCGTTTCCTGCCCGGCCTGCGCACACCGATCTACATCACTGCCGGCATCAGCCGCAAAGTTTCCTATCTGCGCTTTTTGATGATGGACGGGCTGGCGGCGCTGATTTCGGTGCCGGTGTGGGTGTATCTCGGCTCGTATGGTGCCGAGCAGACCGACTGGCTGATGGAAAAAGTGCATCAATTCCAATACGGCCTGTTTGTGCTTATCGGGATTGGCGCGGTGGTGTTGGGCTATTTCTGGTGGAAAAAACGCCAACGCCTGCGCTTCTACCGCGAACACCTGCGTGAGTTGCGCGCCAAACGCAAAGCGCAAAAAGCCGCCCGTAAAGCGGCAGAAAAATCAAGTTAGCCAAACAAAGGCTTTCAGGCCGTCTGAAAGCCTTTTCAGTTTCAGACGGCCTGCAATATTCATTCATCTCCAATAAAGACTGCAACCATGACCGAAAAAACCTACGGCGACGGCGCGTTCCGCCGCGATTCACTCAAAGGCTCGACCATTGAAAACACCTATGCCGGCGCGCTGTCGTTTATGCGCCGCCGCTATACGCGCGACCTGAGCGAAGCCGATGTGGTGGTGTCGGGCGTGCCGCTCGATTTGGCCACAACCTTCCGCCCCGGTGCGCGTTTGGGGCCGGCGGCGATTCGTGCCGCCAGCGTGCAGTTGGCCGAACTGAACCTGTTTCCGTGGGGCTTCGATCCGTTTGACGACTTGGCCGTGATTGACTATGGCGACTGCTGGTTTGACGCGCACCAACCGTGGACCATCCGCGAAACCATCAAACAACACGCGCTCGACATCATCCAAAACAGCAACGCCAAAATGCTCACTTTCGGCGGCGACCACTTCATCACCTATCCGCTGCTGCAGGCGCACGCCGAAAAATACGGCCAACCCTTGAGCCTGCTGCATTTCGATGCCCATTGCGACACTTGGCCGGACGACGCACCCGAATCGCTCAACCACGGCACCATGTTTTACAAAGCCATTAAAGACGGCCTTATCGACCCCGCTACTTCTGCGCAAGTCGGCATCCGCACTTGGAACAGCGACTTTATGGGCATGAACATGCTGTTTGCGCCGTGGGTGAATGAAAACGGCATCGACGCCACCGTGAAACGCATCTACGACATCATCGGCGACAAACCCGTTTACCTCACCTTCGACATCGACTGCCTCGACCCCGCTTTCGCCCCCGGCACCGGCACCCCCGTGCCCGGCGGCCTCAATTCGCACACCGCGCTCGGCATCATCCGCGCGCTCGGCGATTTGAACATCGTCGG
>CAYVIS010000331.1:0-1653 GCA_964451565.1 uncultured Neisseria sp. | reverse complement strand
GCAGGCAGTAGGTGCAGCGCAAATCGCAACGGTCGGTTACGGAAATGCGCAGGTAGTCTACGGTGCGGCCGAATGCGTCGGTTAACATGCTGGTGCTCGCTTTGGTGTGTAGTGTATTCTTTTTTCAACGGTTTTATTGTATGCCGCCGCCGGTGGTTTGTAGATGCTGCATTATGCTTAGCGGCTAGTTATTTCGGCGGATAGGCAGGCCGTCTGAAGGCATTATAAACGATAATGGTCACCAAGGCCGTCTGAAAATGCGTGTGCTTTCAGACGGCCTTGCTTATTTAATACAGCTTACTGCGCTTCCGAGCGCTTGAAATGGCGCGGCCTGAAGCCCAATGCCACCAGCGAGCCGAAATACAGCAACATCCCCAGCAGCACCAAGCCGCCCAACTGCGCCGCTTTTTGCAAACCGTGCACATCCACCCATTGCAGCGGCAGATACGTTTGCGCCTGCACCGCCCACAAACCGCCGCCCATCACCAGCAGCGCCAGCAGCAGCTTGACGAGGAAAGCCGCCCAACCCGCGCCCGGCTGATACAGCCCTTTCACCCGCAGCAACACATACAGCAAACCCGCATTCAAACACGCGCCCAAGCCGATGGCGAGCGCGAGGCCGACGTGTTGCAGCGGGCCGATAAAGGCCAGATTCATCAATTGGGTCACAATCAGCGTAAACACCGCCACCTTCACCGGCGTTTTGATGTTTTGGCGCGCATAAAAGCCCGGTGCCAACACCTTAATCACAATCAAACCGATTAAGCCGAACGAATAGGCAATCAGCGCATTTTGCGTCATCACCGCATCATTGAGGGTGAATTCTTTGTACATAAACAAAGTGGTCACCAGCGGAAACGACAACACCGCCAGCGCCACCGCCGCCGGCATCGCCAGCAGCATACACAGGCGCAAACCCCAGTCGAGCAGCGCCGAGAATTCCTGCGTATTGTCGCTGGCCACATGTTTCGAGAGCGTGGGCAGCAGAATCGTACCCAGTGCCACGCCGAGCACACCCGTGGGCAGCTCCATCAGGCGGTCGGCATAATACATCCACGACACGCTGCCCGATTGCAGAAACGAAGCGAAAATCGTGTTGATTACCAGCGAAATCTGCGCCACGCTCACGCCCAAAATCGCCGGTGCCATCTGTTTCATCACCCGATTCACCGCCGCATCTTTAATATCCAGCTTCGGCATTTTCAAAAAACCGAGCTTAAACAGCCACGGCAGCTGGAAACCCAATTGCAGCAAACCGCCTGCAAACACCGCCCACGCCAGCGCCATCACCGGCGGCTCGAAATAAGGCGACAGCCACAGCGCAAACACGATAAACGAAATATTCAGAAACGTGGGCGTGAAGGCCGGAATGCTGAATTTGTGGTAAGTGTTCAAAATCGAGCCGACAAACGACGACAGCGAAATCAGCAAAATATAAGGGAAGGTCACGCGCAACAAATCCACCGACAGCGCGAATTTATCCGCATCTTTGGCAAAACCCGGTGCCGACACATAAATCACCCACGGCGCCGCCAAAATGCCGACGGCGGTCACAATCACCAGAATAAACGACAGCATCCCCGCCACATGGCGCACAAATTCGCGCGTGGCCTCTTCCGAGCGCGTTTGCTTGTATTCCGCCAAAATCGGCAC
>CAYVIS010000330.1:0-1655 GCA_964451565.1 uncultured Neisseria sp. | reverse complement strand
AGCGCAACCTTGCCAAGGTTGAGGTCGCGAGTTCGAGACTCGTTTCCCGCTCCAGCTACCGCAAGCCGTTTACACCACTTAAACGGCTTGTTTTACAAGTTCCAAAGGCGGAATGGCAGAGTGGTTATGCAGCGGCCTGCAAAGCCGTGTACGCCGGTTCGATTCCGACTTCCGCCTCCACACAATCCAAGCAGTTTCCCCTTATGGCGGGGTGGCAGAGTGTTTATGCGATAAGGGGTGCAACCCTTATACAGGCCGGTTAAAATCCGCGCCCCCGCCTCCACGTTTCACAATGCCTTTATGCAGAGCACTGGATATTGGCATCGCCCGGATGGTGAAATAGGTAGACACAACGGACTTAAAATCCGTCGCCTCTAATACAGGCGTGCCGGTTCGATTCCGGCTCCGGGCACCAACATCCCAACCGCCACATGGCGGTTATTTTTTATAGTGCATTAGAATTCAATCTATACATTAATGTATCGTGAAAATCAAAGCAGGTGGTTGAGCTTGTTGAAGCCTCTCTTTAATCTCTGAATGGCTTCGATAAGTTCAACCACTTGAATATATTGAACTATTTTATTTATAATCCACTATATCTTTTGTTGCAGTCATTTTATCGCATAAAGGCCGTCTGAACGCGCGTTCAGACGGCCTTGCTGCTATGGCAACCGCTTAATGCAGGTGTTGGTAAATCTTCTCGGCCAATGCGGCGCTGATGCCTTCCACTTGCGCCAAATCTTCCACGCTGGCGGCCACCACGCCGCGCAGGCCGCCGAAGCGGGTGAGCAGGGCTTGGCGGCGTTTGCTGCCGATGCCGGGAATATCGCTCAAGGATGAGGTAACACGGGCTTTGTCGCGTTTTTTGCGGTGGCCGGTGATGGCGAAGCGGTGCGATTCGTCGCGCACGGTTTGCAGCAGGTGCAGCGCGGGGCTGTTGGGCGGCAGGCGGAAGGTTTCGCCGGTAAACGGCAGAATCAGCTCTTCCAATCCGGCTTTGCGTTCGGGGCCTTTGGCGATGCCGATGATGGGGATGCTGAGGCCGAGCTCCTGCCACACGTCAACCGCCATGCCGACTTGGCCTTTGCCGCCGTCAATCAACACTGCATCCGGCCATTTCACCGTTTCGCCGTTGGCCTCTGCTTCGGCCATTTTGCCGTAGCGGCGGGTGAGTACTTCGCGCATGGCGGCGTAGTCGTCGCCGGCTTTGGCGGTGGTGATGTTGTAGCGGCGGTATTGGCTGGGCTGGATGTTTTGTTCGTCATACACCACGCAGGAAGCGATGGTGGCCTCGCCTTGGGTATGGCTGATGTCGAAGCATTCGAGCCGTTGCAGGCCGTCTGAATCCATATTGAGCACGCGCGCGAGGTCTTCGATGCGCTGTTGCTGGTTGTTGTGTTGCTGCCGATACTGGCTGATGGCGAGGCGGGCGTTTTGTTCGGCCATTTTCAGCCACACTTTGCGCTCGCCGATGGTTTTGGTGACAAACTGCATTTGTTTGCCGTGTTCGGAAATTAAGGCTTCTTGCAGGCTTTCGGGCAGGGCGAAATTGCTGATGATGATGTCGGGCTTGCTTTTGCCGAGATAGTGTTGCGCCGCAAAGGCTTCGGCGTATTCCTGCGCCTGCGGGTCGGGGTCGTGGCGCACATCGGGGA
>CAYVIS010000329.1:0-1663 GCA_964451565.1 uncultured Neisseria sp. | reverse complement strand
GGGCGCAGGTAGGTGGTGTCGGTCATTTTTCAAACTCCTCTTTCGTGTGGATGGTCGGGTGGGTGGCAGACGCTGTTGTTTGCCTGCTTGAAAGATACCTAGCATTTGCCGTGCCAACTTTATTTTTTGTGTTATATCAAATATTTAATTTAAAATAGCAGTGACAACAAAGTTTACAATGTTGACATTGTTGCTGTGTGGTGACGGCAAAGAGGCCGTCTGAAAGATTTTTTCAGACGGCCTTTCCGATAAATGATTGAGGCCTTGGCTACATTCCTTTGCGTCGTGCTCTTGATGAAGTGCTTTAATATAGTGAATTAAATTTGAACCAGTACAGCGTTGGATTCGCCTTGCCGTACTAGGTGTACTGTCTGCGGCTTCCCGCCTTGTCCTGATTCAAATTTAATCCACTATAAAACAAAACGCACCCAGTCCGATTTTTAAAATGATTTGGCTGTATTGTCTGCAACAATGAAGAAACTGAAGCGGTGTTTCAGCGCGTGTTTCTGCCTGCACACAAACAACGGCATGGGTTTGCAAAGACTCTAAACATGCAAAAAGCCGTCTGAAACATTTTGCTTTCAGACGGCCTTTTACATGTTACAGCACAGATTCAATTGTTTTTACTCAGCTTCTCCAGCCGATAATTAAACTGCCGCGCCGTCAGCCCCAAAATTTGTGCGGCTTGGGTTTTGTTGCCCCGGCATTGTATCAATGCATGTTCCAACTCTTCCAGCGTGTGCGATTCGGCCTGCATATACGGGCGCACGGCTACGGCAAACGGCCGCATGGCGGGGCTGGGTTGGACTATGCCGCCGAAAGTGCTCGGTGTAAACAGCGGCTCGGCTTCTACCTGCTGCAACAGCGGTAACACGGCATTTTCATCGGCAATCGGCCCGGGCGAAAGCAACACCAGCCGCTCGATCACGTTTTCGAGCTGGCGGATGTTGCCCGGCCAATGGTATTGCTGCAAGGCTTTCACGGCGGCGGGGGTAAGGTTGACGCTGCGCTCGTTTTCCTGATTGATACGGTTGAGGAAATACGCGGTCAGCTTGGGAATGTCTTCGCGGCGTTCGCGCAGGGGCGGTAGCTGGATGGGGATGACATAAAGGCGGTAATAGAGGTCTTCTCGAAAGCGCCCCAAGCGCACTTCTTCAGCTAAATGACGGTGGGTGGCGGTGACCACGCGCACATTGATTTTGGTTTCGCGGCGGCTACCAAGACGGGTAACGGTGCCTTCCTGCAAGGTGCGCAGCAGTTTGCTCTGCACCGCCAGCGGCAGTTCGCCGATTTCATCGAGAAAAATGGTGCCGCCGTCGGCCTGCTCAAACAAACCGGCGCGCTCGTGACGGGCATCGGTAAACGCGCCTTTCTCATGGCCGAACAATTCCGATTCAAACAGGCTTTCGGGGATGGCGGCGCAGTTGACCTTGATAAAAGGCTTGTCGGCACGCGGGCTGGCGGTATGCAGGGCGCGGGCAAACATTTCTTTGCCGGTACCCGATTCGCCGAGCAGCAATACGTTGGCATTGCTGGCCGATACCTGTTCCAAATCGTTAATCGCTTTCAGCAGCGGGCGTGAAGAGCCGATGATGCCGTAGCGGCGCGAGCTGGCTGTCAGGGCTTTTTGCAGCATGGCGTTTTGATCGAGCAGGGTTTCGGC
>CAYVIS010000328.1:0-1670 GCA_964451565.1 uncultured Neisseria sp. | reverse complement strand
GGGGGTGTCCAACTTTTTGGGTACAGTTCAACGTTCAGACGGCCTTTTATTATTCGGCTATAATGCCGTTTTATTTTTGACGATTTCGACTCAACATGAAACACATCCACATCATCGGCATCGGCGGCACGTTTATGGGCGGCGTGGCGGCGATTGCCAAAGAGGCCGGTTTTAAAGTCAGCGGCTGCGATGCCAAAATGTATCCGCCGATGAGCACCCAGCTTGAAGCGCTCGGTATCGAGGTGCACGAAGGTTTTGATGCGGCGCAGTTGGACGAATTTAAAGCTGATGTGTATGTGATTGGCAATGTCGCCAAACGCGGTATGGATGTGGTCGAGGCGGTTCTCAACCGCGGTCTGCCTTATATTTCCGGTCCGCAATGGCTGGCGGAAAACGTGTTGCACAGCCGCTGGGTGTTGGCGGTAGCGGGCACACACGGCAAAACCACCACCGCCAGCATGTTGGCGTGGGTGCTCGAATATGCGGGGTTGGCACCGGGCTTCCTGATTGGCGGCGTGCCGCAGAATTTCAGCGTATCCGCGCGTTTGCCGCAAACGCCGCGTCAAGATCCGGCCAGCCAATCGCCGTTTTTCGTGATCGAAGCAGACGAATACGATACCGCCTTTTTCGACAAACGCAGCAAATTCGTGCATTACCGTCCGCGCACTTGTGTATTGAACAATCTCGAATTCGACCATGCCGATATTTTTGCCGATTTGGCCGCGATTCAAACCCAGTTTCACCACTTGGTGCGCGCGATTCCTGCCGAAGGTCTGATTGTCAGCAACGGCAGCGAACAAAGCCTGCGCGATACGCTCGACAAAGGCTGCTGGACGCCGGTGGAATTTTTTGGCAGTAACGACGGCTGGCAGATAGCTGATGTACAGGCCGACGGTTCGTTTGATGTGTTGCTGAACGGCGAAAAAGCAGGTCATGTGGCGTGGGACATCATCGGCGAACACAACCGCATGAACGCGCTGGCGGTCATCGCTGCCGCACGCCATGTCGGCGTGGCGGTGGAAACGGCCTGCGCGGCTTTGGCCGAATTCAAAAATGTGAAACGGCGCATGGAAACCAAAGGTGTGGCCAACGGCATCACCGTGTATGACGATTTCGCCCATCACCCCACCGCCATTGCCACCACCGTGGCCGGTTTGCGTCAGAAAGTCGGCGATGCACGCATTTTGGCGGTGCTGGAGCCGCGTTCCAACACCATGAAACTCGGCACCATGAAAGCCGCATTGCCGCAAAGTTTGGCCGAA
This sequence comes from uncultured Neisseria sp., assembly GCA_964451565.1. Taxonomy (GTDB): domain Bacteria; phylum Pseudomonadota; class Gammaproteobacteria; order Burkholderiales; family Neisseriaceae; genus Neisseria. The sequence goes on along the minus strand of CAYVIS010000328.1, from coordinate 408 downwards.
GCGGACTTGGTGTTTTGCTATGCGGGCGGGGTTGATTGGGATGTGGCCGAAGCGCTGGCACCTCTGGGCGGCAAGCTGCACATCGGCAAGGATTTTGATGCCTTTGTGGCGGCGATTGCAGAAGCGGCGCAAGCAGGCGATCATGTGTTGGTGATGAGCAACGGCGGCTTCGGCGGCATTCACGACAAGCTGCTGAGCGCTTTAAACGCGTAAATGCTTGCAACTAAAACGGCGGCTGAATCTGAGCAAGATTCAGCTGCCGTTTTTTCAATTGCGGGTAAGCGGGCGCTGTGGGGCAGATGCTCTTGGTGTTGCGCGGCTGAATCATTCAGTCACTATCAGGCGCGGTTTTCAGACGGCCTCAACGTCTGTTTTATAGTGGATTAGAATTAAATCTGAATATTGATA
>CAYVIS010000327.1:0-1670 GCA_964451565.1 uncultured Neisseria sp. | reverse complement strand
CCCTTAGCGAAGATTGTCTCAGAAATAGCCTGAAATTTGTCCCTTACCCCGAAAAATGCTTTCAGACGGCCTGGTTTGCATACGGCTTAACATCCCACGGAAAGGGTGAGATTCGAGGCTTATAGTGGATTAGATTTGAACCAGTACAGCGTTGGCTCGCCTTGCCGTACTAGCTGTACTGTCTGCGGCTCCCCGCCTTGTCCTGATTCAAATCTAATCCACTATAAAACGGTAAACGGTAAAAGTACGCAGGCCGTCTGAAAGCTGTTAACGATACTGCCGTGGTTTGAATTCGGTTTCGGGTTTGCCGTCTTTGCGCACGGCAAGCGCTTGATTTTTACCGGCCAGCAATTTCAGTTGCCAGATTTTTTCACGCAGCAACGGCAGCCATTCGCAGCCGTATTGGGCGTTGATGAGGCGCTTGGCGGCGAGCAGGGCATCGGGTGAACGCTCGGAGAATTGTGCAGCCAGCGTGAGCGCGCTGTCTAGCGGCTGCGGACTGAGTGCGCCGATAAAGCCGTGTTGCTGTGCTTCTTCGCCGTCAAACAGGCGGGCGCTGTAGGTGAGTTCGGCCAAAATATCGCTGCGCACTTTGCCGCGTGCACTCACGCTGATGCCCATGTCGGGGATGATGCCCCAGTGGGCTTCGCGGATGGCCCAGCGGCTGTCGGCTGTGGCAAAACCGTAGTCGGCGGCGAGCGCCAGCTGCAGGCCTGCGCCGATGCAGTGGCCTTCGACGGCGGCAATCACGGGCACGGGCAGGTCGCGCCACACTAAGGCGGCGTTTTGGAACAGGCTGCGGGCGGGTTTGGCCAGCTCCCACAATACGGTGTTGCGGTTGGCGGGGTTTTTTAAATCGGCCAGATCGATGCCCGCGCAGAAGCTGTTGACTTGGCCGGCGAGGATGACGGCGCGCAGACTGCGGTCGGCTTTGAGCTGTTTGGCGGCGTGCACCAATTCGCGCATCATTTCAAAGCTCATGGCGTTTTTCTTATCGGGGCGGGCGAGCCAGACGATGGCAATCGAGCCGCGCCGCTCGATGTCGAGCGTGTTCATGATTTTCTCCTTTTTTGTTATGTGTTTAGCTTAACGGCAATGCAGGCTTTGTTCAATTCCGATAAAAGAGTGAATGCACTATTGGGTTGCAGGTTGAGGTTTGGGCGAAAGCTTCAGGCCGAGACCTTTGCAAAATTACTATGTGCATCATCGCCAAATCACTCAATTCCGTCATTCCGGCGCAGGCCGGAATCTATTTTTTGCTTGAAGCTGCTTTAAAATCAACAAGCTGAATTTCGGCAGCTGGATTCCGGCCTGCGCCGGAATGACGGGTTTATTGGCTATTTTCAAGGAAGAATGTATTTTGCAAAGGTCTCTCAGGCCGTCTGAAAGCGTGTGTTGTTGTTTTGTGAGGCTGCTGCTGAATTTTGAATGCTGTTTGATTTGGCCAGCGGATATGGATGCGGGCTCAGCCATCTGAAGTCATGTGAAACAGAAGAAAGGCCGTCTGAACAGGTTTTCAGACGGCCTTTGGCATTTGCTTCGCACTCAATAGCGCGGCACGCTCGGGTCGATTTGTTGCGACCAAGCATCAATGCCGCCTTGCAGGTTGTACACCTCTTCAAAACCGGCTTCGGCCAGATACATGGCGCTGTAGAGGCTGCGCATGCCGT
>CAYVIS010000326.1:0-1677 GCA_964451565.1 uncultured Neisseria sp. | reverse complement strand
AAGGCTTCGGCGTATTCCTGCGCCTGCGGGTCGGGGTCGTGGCGCACATCGGGGAAGAAGCTTTTGTCGCCCACATGGCGGCCGCCGCGGATGCTGACCCAATGGATGCACACGGTGCCGCTTTCCAATGCGAGGGCGAGGATATCGATGTCGTTGGGATTATTGGGATTTTTGCTGTCGATAAACTGCTGGCTCTGCACTAAGCCGAGCGCCTGCAGTTGGTCGCGGTAGCGGGCGGCGTTTTCAAAATCGAGCGCGGCAGCGGCTTGCTGCATTTTGTGTTGCAGCGTTTGGGTGAGCTCGCCGGTTTTGCCGTTGAGGAAGGTTTCGGCTTCGCGCACGCTGGCCTGATAATCGTCGTGGCTGATGTGGCCGACACAGGGGCCGGAGCAGCGGCGGATTTGATACAGTAGGCAGGCGCGGTCGCGGTTGGCGAATACGCTGTCTTCGCAGGTGCGCAGGCGGAACACTTTTTGCAGAATCTGGATGCTGTCGCGCACGGCGTAGCCGTTGGGGTAGGGGCCGAAATATTGGTTGGGCTTTTTGAGCGTGCCGCGGTAATAGGCCATCTGCGGGTATTCGTGGCCGGAAAGCATCAGGTAGGGATAGCTTTTATCGTCGCGAAAGAGGATATTGTATTTCGGCGACAGCGCTTTGATGAAGTTGTTTTCCAGAATCAGCGCTTCGGCTTCGCTGCGGGTGACGGTGGTTTCGACCGAATGCACTTGCTTCACCATCAGCGTGATGCGCGGGGAATGGTCGTTTTTCTGGAAATAGCTCGACACGCGCCGCTTGAGGTTGACGGCTTTACCGACGTAGAGCACGTTTCCGCCGCTGTCGAGCATGCGGTACACGCCGGGCAGGTTGGGCAAGTTTTTGAGAAACAGGTTGATGTCGAACGGCGTGCTCACGGCGGCTGTGGTAAAAAAGTTTCAGACGGCCTGATTATACGGCAATTGTAACAGGCCGTCTGAATGCTGATGCGCTTCAGACGGCCTGTTGGGTTTGAATAAAGCGTTTAATTGCAAAATTGGTTGATATCGGCGTCGTAGCGGGCAATCAGGTCGGCGCGGTTGTTGACGCGGGCGGTTTCGGCAAACTGGCGGTTCATGCGCGCGGTTTTGCAGTTGGCTTCTTTTTGCAGGCGGTTTTCTTCGTCGATGCGTTTGTTTTGCTCTTCCACCTGTTTGTTTTGGCGGGCGATTTCGTCACTCAGCTGCTTTTGCTGGTCGGCTAAAGATTGGCTGTCGGCCGGAGCGGGCTGCTCGGGCGCGGCGGGGGTGACGCTGCGGGTGCGCACGTTGACCAAACCGGCGTGGGCTGGTTTGAGGTTGCGCGGCACGTCGGAATAGGTGTTGGAACCGTTGCGGTTTTTCCAGGTAAACACTTCGGCGGCGGAAAGCTGGGCGGAAGCGAAAACGGTGCCCAGCAGCGCAAGTTTGGCAAGGGAAGTAATGTGCATCATTCGGCTCTTTTATTCGGATTGGTTTTCAGACGGCCTCTATTGTACCTGTTTTCAACCGCAATTGTCATAATATAACCGTCAGTATTGCCTGGCTGTTTTGCACGGGCTGCTGCGGCAAGTGAATGAGTTTATTTATGTAAACTGCTGTCAAACGAGACGTAAATTTGCTACAATGCCGTGCATCTTGCACAAACTGAAAGTCTGAAAGCATC
>CAYVIS010000325.1:0-1679 GCA_964451565.1 uncultured Neisseria sp. | reverse complement strand
TCGGCCAGATTCAAATCGTGTACTTCGGAGAGGCGCAGGCCGCTGCCGTACATCAGCTCGAAAACGGCATGGTCGCGCAGGGAGAGGGCTTCGTTGTCGGTGTCGTGGTCGAGCAGGCGGTTGAGGGTTTCCTGCTCGACGGCTTTGGGCAGGCGCGCAGGCGGTTTGGGGGCTTTGAGGCCTTCGGTGGGGTCGCTGTCGAGCAGTTGCTGTTGCAGCAGCCATTGGCAGTATTGCCGCCAGGCGGAGAGTTTGCGCGCCATGCTGCGGGGGTGTTGTTCTTGTTGGGAGAGTTTTTTGAGGGCGGCGGTGAAGTGGCGGCGGTGCGGGGTGTCGGCGGCGGCGCTTTCGGGCAGTAGGGTGGCGAGTTGGTTTAGGTCGCGGCGGTAGGCGGCGAGGGTGTGTGCGGATTTGCCTTGCTGTTGCAGGGTGTTGAGGTAATTGGTTTGGTGTTGGAGCAGTTGGGCAAGTTGCATGGTGGAGGCCGTCTGAAAAGGTTGGACGGAGTTTCAGACGGCCTATCGGTTTGAAATTCAGGTGTAAATTCCAAATATGGATAGGTTTTCAATAGTTGGCTATAAAGCCGTCTGAAAGGGTGTTCAGACGGCCTGATGTTTGCTGAGGCCGTCTGAATTTATTGGGTGAGGCTGACTTCGATTTCGAGGTCGGTTAAATCCAGCTGCCATTGCTGCATGATGTGTTGGAACAATGCCAGCTCGGCGTTGTTGAGGGCGTTGTCGCTTTTGCAGATGCGCAGGGCGGTGGCGAGGGTGTTGATGCGGGCGGCGTGGTCGGTGACTTCGGCCAGCAGGTGATTGACGCGCTCGGGTTGCAGCATGTTGATGCGCTCTTCGCCCGCGTCGGCAACGATGTCTTCGAGGTAGTGGGCGAGCACGCGCATGAATTCCGGTTGGGTGAGGCCGACGGCGGCGTAGAGGGCGGGTTGCAGCTCGGCGAATTCGCTGGCGTCGATGTCGCTGTCGGCCATGATGCACATGCAGACGATGCGTGCCATGGCTTCGGGGCTGTTGGGGGCGTAGCTTCTCATGGTGGCGGAATCCTTTTGCTGGCCGTGGTTTCAGACGGCTTGGAGTATGGCGTGCAGCCCGGCGGGGATTTTGCCGACTTTCTGCGCTTGGTAGTCGAAGCATACCATGCCGGTCTGTACTTTGGCGATGGTTTGGCTGTCGCGGTTGCGGCGCAGGTGGTAGAGCAGGGCGAAGCCGCTGCGGCCGATGTCGGCTGCGCCGAGTTCGATTTCCAGCTCATCGCCGTGGTGGGCTTGGGCGCTGTATTGGATGGCGGCGTCGGCCATGATGAGGCCGCTGCCGCCTGCGTCGAGCTCGGTAAAACGGTGTTCGGCCAGCCAGCGGATGCGGGCTTCGTGGCAGAGGCGCAAAACAGCGTCGTTGGCTAGGTGGTTGCCGTAGTTGATGTCTCCGATTTGGATGCGGATGCGGGTGCGGAACAATACGGGCTGCGGTTCGGGCAGGATGATGCGCGGCATGGGTTCTCCTGAGGGTTTGATTTTTATGTGTAAATATTAACATTTATTTAACCTGCATGAAGTGGCGCGAATGTTGTTTTGTGTTAAGCTTTAATCAAAGCTTGTCGTTTGTTTGAACACTGAAAAGAAGGGAGTACGCTATGATGTATCGAAAAATTATGGTTCCCGTGGA
>CAYVIS010000324.1:0-1680 GCA_964451565.1 uncultured Neisseria sp. | reverse complement strand
AACGGAATCTTACCATGAATGCTTTTTTCAACGGCCTGATGATTTCAGGCGGCCTGATTATCGCCATCGGCGCGCAAAACGCGTTTGTTTTGAAACAGGGGCTGCTCAAGCAGCATGTCGGCGTGGTGGTGTTTTTGTGCTGGCTGTGTGACGTGGTGCTGATGGGCGCAGGCGTGTTTGGTGTTGCCGCGCTGCTGTCGGGCAGCGAGCGGGCGGGCGCGCTGCTGTCGCTGGCGGGCGGCGGCTTCCTGCTCACCTACGGCCTGCTGAGCGCCAAACGCGCATTCAAAGGCGGCAACCACCTGAGCATCGGTGCGGAAAACAGTGCCATCAAAACTTCCGCCGCCAAAACCGCCGTCACCGCGCTGGCACTCACGCTGCTCAATCCGCATGTGTATGTGGATACGGTGATGCTGATTGGCGGCAGCGCTGCAGGTTTGGATAATGCCGGTAAAATCGGCTTCTTTATCGGCGCAGTTACCGCTTCGGCCATCTGGTTTTCCGGCATCGGCTACGGCACCCGCCTGCTGTTGCCGCTGTTCCGCCGCGAACGTGTCTGGCAGATTCTCGACGGCCTGATTGCGCTGATGATGTTTTATCTGGCCTACGGCTTGCTTAAATCTGCTTTGGCCGCACTTTGGTAAGCCTTGGTTTTATTGGACAAAAGGCCGTCTGAAAGCGTTCAGACGGCCTTTTGTTGTGCCTGTCATATCATCACAGCGGCACTCAATCCGCTTTAATCCAGATGCTCCGAGCGCTGCGCCAAGATGGTGCGGTTGCCGTTGCTTTCAGGTGCAGAAACGATGCCGTCGGCTTCCATCTGGTCAATCAGGCGGGCGGCGCGGTTGTAGCCGATGCGCAGATAACGCTGCACCGATGAAATGGTGGCTTTACCGGTTTTCAAGACGCAGGCCACAGCATCGTCATACATCGGATCTTGCTCGCCGTCGTTGTTGCGGCCGCCGTTGGCATTGCTGAACATATCGTCGCTGCCCACGCCTGCAGTGAGAATGTCGTCGATGTAATCCGGTTCGCCGAATTGTTTCAGGTATTCGACCACACCGTGCACTTCGTCATCGGAGGCAAACGCGCCGTGTACGCGCTGCGGATAGCCTGTGCCCGGCGGCAGAAACAGCATATCGCCCTGGCCGAGCAGGTTTTCCGCACCCATTTGGTCGAGAATGGTGCGGCTGTCGACCTTGCTCGACACTTGGAAAGCGATACGGGTGGGAATATTGGCTTTAATCAGGCCGGTAATCACATCTACGCTCGGGCGCTGGGTGGCCAAAATCAAATGAATGCCTGCCGCACGCGCTTTTTGGGCAAGGCGGGCTATCAGCTCTTCGATTTTCTTGCCCGCGGTCATCATCAGGTCGGCGAATTCGTCCACCACCACCACGATAAACGGCAGTTTTTCCAGCGGCTCGGGATCGTCGGGTGTGAGCGTGAACGGATTCACCAGCTTCTCGCCGCGCGCGGCGGCATCGGCCACTTTTTGGTTAAAGCCGGCCAGATTGCGCACGCCCATGTGGCTCATCAGACGGTAGCGTTTTTCCATTTCGTTAACGCACCAGTTGAGCGCATTGGCGGCCAGCTTCATATCGGTCACCACCGGCGCGAGCAGATGCGGAATGCCTTCGTAAATGCTCAATTCCAGCATTTTCGGGTCAATCATAATCA
>CAYVIS010000323.1:0-1704 GCA_964451565.1 uncultured Neisseria sp. | reverse complement strand
TTCAATATACTCAAGGTAGCTGCTTTGATTTTCACGAGACATTAAATACTCAGATTCAATTCTAATCCACTATAAATGTCAAATCATTGAGGCCGTCTGAACGCGTGGGTTTCAGACGGCCTCTGTTCATACTTTGCTTGTCCACAGTTTGCCATCATCGGTGCATGGAATGGGGGCAAGCACGTCAAACCGGCAAGGCGCTATTGCGCCTGCGCTGCGCCACCGCCTTGTTGTGCGGTATCCAGTTTTTGCTGCGCTTCGTTCACGGCCTGTTCCAGCGCGGCGATGCGCTGTTGGTAACGCACATAATTGCGCTCATTTCCGTAGCGCACTTTTTTGCCGTCTTCCAGATTTTTGCGTGCCTGTTCGAGTTGTTGGCGGGCAGCGGCGATGTCATCCGGATGCGCGGCGGTATTGGCGGCAGGTGTCGGCAGCGGTGCGGCCTCGGCAGCAGGCGTTTGATATACGGGCGCAGATGAATACACGCTCGGCTTGCCCAGTTTGCTGGTTTGGCAGTTGCCTTGCGGATTTTGCGTGTAGGTGCGGCGGCCTTGGCGGTCGGTGCACTCATAAACCGGCGCGGCCAAAGCGGGCAGGGCGGCGAGCAGCAGGGCGGAGGCAAGGGTTTTCATGGAGTATCCTTTTCAAATGCGTGCATCATTATAGCGCGTTTCAGACGGCCTGTTTCAACGCAGCCACAGCCACCACACCGCCAGCAATATCAGTGCAATCACCACATTGCTCACCAACACGATTTTCCATTGCCGCCTGACCACATGCGCAAGTGGCGGGCGTTTGCTGCGGCGCACGTAGAAAAAAGGGCTGAGCAGGATGGAAATGGCCGAGATAAGAATCACGGCGGCGTAATAAATTTTTTCGGTTTCCATGATAAGGTCTTGTGCGGAAGTTGTTTTTAGACGGCTTATAGATAATATGTTAATGTATGCTGTGCAGCTTGATATAAAACAAATCTTTTTTGAGTGCGCAGGCGTATATTGTCAGTAATAAAATTTCACTTATCCAGATAAAATATGAAAGGAAACAAAATGGCTGCGGTTAAATCCATTACCTCCCCGATGAAATTTCTGATTCAGGCAGGCTTGCTCAACGATTTGGGCAAATATGTCAAACAATACGGCGCAACCGGTCTGGTGATTTGCGACCCGTTTATTGCCGAAAAAGCGCAGGCCGATTCGGCAGCGAGCTTTGCTGAAAACGAAGTCAAACCCGTGTTTACCACCTTCGGCGGCGAATGTTCGGATGAAGAAATCGACCGTCAAAAAGCCGAATTCGACAGCAGCGGCTGCCAATTTGTGGTCGGCATCGGCGGCGGCAAAACGCTTGATACCGCCAAAGCCGTAGCTTACTACAAAAAAGTGCCGGTGGTGATTTTCCCGACGCTGGCTTCCACCGATGCGCCATGCACCGCGCTGACCGTGGTATATAACGCCGACGGCTCGTTCAACCGCTATCTGTTTCTGCCCGACAACCCGAATGCCGTGTTGGCCGATACCAAATTGCTGGCTGCCGAACCCGCACGCTTCTTCGCTGCAGGTGTAGGCGATGGTTTGGCTACTTACTTTGAAGCGCGCACCTGCTATGCCACCAACGGCATCAACCTTGTGCTGATGCAGCCAAGCTTGGCCGGATTGGGCATCGCCAAAATGTGTTATGAAACCATCCGCGATTACGCCCCGCAAGCCA
>CAYVIS010000322.1:0-1708 GCA_964451565.1 uncultured Neisseria sp. | reverse complement strand
TTTAATCCACTATATTTCCAACATCTAAACCGCCCCGCTGCCACGCGCCCGGCTATTGCGATGATTTCTGTTCCTAAAACCCACACCTGCAAAACCAAGCCTGAAAGCGGCAGGATTTACACACTTCACCCACCCCGCCATCCAACCCGGCGCAGCAGATGCGTTTTCAAGAATAAAACACCGGCCAACAACCAAAACGTACCCAACAAGCTTGAGGCCGTCTGAAAGACATTTATCACACGCCGACATCCGTGCAGACAAGCTGCAACTCTATGCTGCAACCCGCTGCCGCGTCGGCAATCAGACTTACTGCTGCTGTGCGCCCACAGCCGCCAAACGGTTGTGTTCGTCGATATCGTCAGCGTCCCACGGGTAGTTAATCCACCAGTCTTCCACCGTGATACCGCTGAAATAAGGCATCTGCGGCGGCAGCTTGCCTACTTTGGCTTTGATTTTTTCGTGCAGCACAGCGATGCCGATGGTGTCGAAATCTTCTTTGACCAGCTCGTTCAACACAAATTCAAGCGTCACACGGCTGTCGTCCACCTCGTCCACCACCAGCACGTTTTTGCCGCGCAGGCTTTCCGGAATCGGGTCGAGCCACTGGATTTTTTTCACTTCGTCCGTGGTTTTGCCTTCGTCTTCGCTGTCATAATAAGCCGTGGTCACGGCATAAATCGGAATATCCAAGAAACAGCGCAGGATGCGCGCCGGAATAAAACCGCCACCGCCGATGGCAATCATGGCATCGTATTTCACGCCCGACGCCCCGATTTTGGCCGCCAGCGATTTGATGACGCGATGGATTTCGTCGTAGGTGTACCAGATTTTTGTAGTCATAACTTTGCTACCGCAAGCTGATGATTTAACGCAAAAAAGCCAGTAATTGCGGCTTCAGGGCAATCGTCTGGCTTTCATCTTTCATAAAGGCAGAAAAAAATTATTCGCCTTTGGCTTTTACCACTTTACGGCCACGGTACATACCGTTGGGAGAAATGTGGTGCGGGCGGTGTACTTCGCCGGTTGCGCCGTCTACAGACAGAGCAGGCGCAGTCAGCGCATCGTGCGAACGGTGCATACCGCGTTTAGAGGGAGATTTTTTGTTTTGTTGAACGGCCATTTCAAGCTCCTAAAATTTCAAAATAATAAATGGGTTAGCGGCTGCTTTTCAGCCCTGCCAAGACGGCAAACGGATTGGGTTTGTCTTGATTGACTTCAGCCAATGCAACATTGTCGCAATCCTCATGCCGCGGCGAAAACGGTAATGCCATCAGGATTTGGTCTTCCACCAGCGTGTGCACATCCAGCGTTTTTTCCAGCAACATACCTTCCAGTTCGTCATCGGTAAGCATGGCTTCATCCAGGCTTTCATCGTCGGCAAACAAAACGATATGGCTATCCTCATCAAACTCAAACGGCATCGGCTGCACGCAACGCTGGCAAACCAGCGGCACACCGCCCTGCACATTCAAATCCAAAAACAAACGCTGCCAACGGTCGCGCCCGCCTTTCAGCGTAAACGACACTTCGGCTTGCTTGTCGGCCAGATACTCGTGCGACCAAACGCGCTCGTCCAGCTCAGAAAGCCTGAGCCTGCCTTGAAGACTCTGCTTCTCAGCGGCGAACACTTCGGGGTCAATCAAATTAGGGTCTAACATAAACGGGGTATGATATAATTTCAGCAGCTTAACGTCAATGCTTTTACACA
>CAYVIS010000321.1:0-1710 GCA_964451565.1 uncultured Neisseria sp. | reverse complement strand
GCGGTTTGATGACGATGCGGCCGCCCGCCATGCCTTTGCCGACATAATCGTTGGCATCGCCGGTGAGGTTGAGGTTCACACCGCCTGCCAGCCACACGCCAAGGCTTTGACCTGCGGTGCCGTTGAGGTTGATGTTGAAACTTTGGCCTGCATTGCCACGGTTGCCATATTGTTTGGCAATCATACCCGACAGGGTTGCGCCGACAGAGCGGTCGAGATTGCTGATGTCGAAGCTTGCGTCGGCATTGCTGCCTGCTTCAAACGCCTGCTGCACTTGCTCGGTAATCGCTTTATTGAGCAAACCTTTGTCGAACGGGTCGTTGTTTTGGGTGCAGAAGCGCGCGCTGCCTTCGGGCACTTTCGGCGCATACAGCAGGCGGCTCAAATCAAGGCCGCGCTGTTTGGCGGTTTTGCCTTCGACGATTTCCAGCAAATCGGTGCGGCCGATCAAATCGGTGAGTTTCTCCACACCCAATTCGGCCATCAGCTCGCGCACGTCTTGGGCAATGAATTTGAAGTAGTTCATCGCTTTTTCGGGCAGGCCGTGGTAATGCTTGCTGCGCAAGGTATCGTCTTGGGTAGCGATGCCGGTGGCGCAGTTGTTCAGATGGCAGATGCGCAGGTAGCGGCAGCCGAGCGACACCATCGGGCCGGTGCCGAAGCCGAAGCTTTCCGCGCCGAGAATGGCCGCTTTGATGATGTCGAGACCGGTTTTCAGGCCGCCATCCACTTGCAGGCGGATTTTGTGGCGCAGGTTGTTTTCCACCAAAGCCTGTTGCGCTTCGGCCAAGCCCAATTCCCACGGGCTGCCGGCGTATTTCACGCTCGACAAGGGGCTGGCGCCGGTGCCACCGTCATAACCGGAGATGGTAATCAAATCGGCATAGGCTTTGGCCACACCGGTGGCGATGGTGCCCACGCCCGGCAGCGACACCAGTTTCACCGAAATCAATGCTTTCGGGTTGACTTGTTTCAAGTCGAAAATCAATTGCGCCAAGTCTTCAATCGAATAAATATCGTGATGCGGCGGCGGTGAAATCAGCGTCGAACCGGGCACGGCATAGCGCAATTGGGCGATATACGGCGTTACCTTGTCGCCGGGCAGCTGGCCGCCCTCGCCCGGTTTCGCACCTTGCGCCACTTTAATCTGAATCACATCAGCGCTCATCAGGTAAGCGGCGGTCACACCGAAACGGCCTGAGGCAACTTGTTTGATGCGCGACACTTTTTCGGTGCCGTAGCGTTTCGGATCTTCGCCGCCCTCGCCGGAGTTGGAATAGCCGCCCAAGCGGTTCATGGCCACAGCCAGCGCTTCGTGTGCTTCGGGGCTGAGTGCGCCAATCGACATGGCGGCGCTGTCGAAGCGTTTGTAGAGGTTTTCGGCAGGCTCGACCGCATCCACCGAAATGGCTTGGCGGCCTTCGGTTTTCAAGCGCAACATATCGCGCAGTGTCGCCACGGGGCGGTTGTTGACCGCATCGGCGTAGAGGCGGTATTTGCCGTAATCGCCGCTGTTGCACGCGGCTTGCAAGGTGTTGACCACTTGGGGGTTATACGCGTGGTATTCGCCCTGCGGTTTGAATTTGAGCAGACCGCCCGCATCCACTTCTTTGCTGCGCTGCCAAGCGCGTTTACGCATGGCGCACAATTGGTCGTGCAAGTCGGCAAACGATGCGCCTTCCACGCGGCTGGTAATGCCGGGGAAACACA
>CAYVIS010000320.1:0-1715 GCA_964451565.1 uncultured Neisseria sp. | reverse complement strand
AAATCACGATTAATAAACCGCTGGCCGAACCGCTGCGTATCGGTATGGCCAGTGATTTGCATACGGGTATTCTGGTGGGCGCGCGCCAGCTCGACAAGCTGGCCGACATCATGAACCGTGAAAAAGTGGATATTATCCTGCTGCCCGGTGATTTGATGGACGACAACGTGGAAGCCTACCGCAAAGAAAACATGCAGCCGCATCTTGAGAAATTGCGTGCGCCACTAGGCGTGTATGCCACGTTGGGCAATCACGATATGTTCGGCCACGAGCGTGAGATTTACGACGAATTGACCAAAGCGGGTATGCGGGTGCTCACCAATGAAGTGGTGGAGCAAAACGGTTTGCTGCTGGTGGGGCGCAACGATGATTTGGACGAACGCCGCCCGAGCACGGCGCAGTTACTGGCGGGGCAAAACACCGCTTTACCGGTGATTTTGCTCGACCACCGCCCGACACAGATTGAGGCGCATGCGGCACTGCCGGTGGATATTCAAGTGTCCGGCCATGTGCACAACGGCCAAGTCGCGCCCGCCAATTTGATTGTGCGTTATTTAAACCGCCTGGCTTACGGCTATGAGCAAATCGGCAACGGTCATTATTTCGTGACTTCGGGTTTCGGTTTTTGGGGCGTGCCGTTCCGTTTGGGTTCGCAATCGGAAGTGTGGGTGATTGACGTGAAAGGACAGGCGGCGGAATAGGGTGGCCGTCTGAAAAATTAAAATTATCACAGATGAAATAATTTGACTATTTTTTAGTCACGATAAGATAACGCTTTGTTTTCAAGCTTGCGTTTGACTTATCCACAACCTTTCCCCATCGTTGCTCACATATTGTGTAGACAGAATACAGGCCGTCTGAACAGCATTCAGACGGCCTGTTATTTTTTTAAACCAACCCGCTAAATCACAAAATCGAGCAGGTAAAACTCATCTTTGCCAACGTTGCATTCGGGGCAACGCCAATCGTCGGGGATGTCTTCAAACTTGGTGCCGGGGGCGAGGCCGTGGTCGGGGTCGCCGAGGTCTTCATCGTAAATCCAGCCGCAGGGGCCGCACATATATTGTGCCATTTTCTCTATCCTTTTGTTTTCAGACAGGCTTTATTCATGATAATGCCTGTCTGAAGCGGTGTTAAGCGGCTTCTAAAGCGGCGATTTCTTTGCGCAGATGTTTGGTGGCGGGGGTGACGATGGCCACAAACATGGCTTCGCGCATGCGGCGCTGGGCGGGGCTGCGCATCAGGTAGCCTTTGGCACCGGCGTGCAGCGCGGCGGATTGGGCGGCGGCGAGGCTGAGTTCGCCTGCGGCCAAGCGCAGTTTCAGAGTGGGCAGCAATTCGGGTTGGTTGTTCCAAGCGGCGTCGGCGAGGCGTTCGGTTTCCGCCCAAGCGTTGTTTAAGGCCGTCTGAATGTCGTCGAAGCTGTTGTCCAGATAAGTGTTGACTTCGCCTGCGCTGACGTTGGCCATGCGGATAACGCCGAGGCAGCCGTCGATGATGCCGCCGCCGATGCCCATTTGCAGCAGGATGAAGCCGGATTTGATGCGGCCGATGTAGCTGCCGAATTCGTCGGCGTCGGCGAGCAAATCTTCATTCGGCACGAATACGTTTTCAAAACGCACGCTGTATGTGCGCGTGCCTTCTAGGGCGCAGAATTCGGGGCAGGCTTGCAGCGACACGCCTTCAACGTGGCCGCCGGTGATGAACATCACATA
>CAYVIS010000319.1:0-1730 GCA_964451565.1 uncultured Neisseria sp. | reverse complement strand
CCCAGGCGTTTGGCTTCTGAATCGCGGCCGTTTTTAGAGCTACCACCAGCTTTTTTGGTTGCCATTTTACTTACTCCTAATTAATTAAGCGATTGCCACGATTTCGATTTGGGTGAAATTCTGGCGATGACCTTGACGTTTCTGGTAGTGTTTGCGGCGACGCATTTTGAAAATGCGTACTTTTTCGCCACGACCATGAGCCACTACTTTTGCAGTTACTTTCGCACCTTCGATGAAGGGTGCACCTACTTTTACAGACTCGCCGTCAGCAATCATCAAAACTTCGTTCAGTTCGATTTGGCTGTCGAGTTCGGCTGGTATCTGTTCTACTTTCAATTTTTCGCCAACGGTAACTTTGTATTGTTTACCGCCGGTTTTTACGACCGCGTACATACTCAACTCCATGAGAATTCTAAAATTTAAATCCCCGCGCACAATGCACGGAATTTGGAATTATATTTAGTTTATTATGACTTGTCAAAGATTTATTTGCTATTCATTCTATCTCTAGAGGCATTTCTTTCTCAAATTTATCTCCCACAAAATGCCGCACAGGTACAAATTTATGCCGATAATCCATGCATATTCATATCATTGCTGCTATAATTATCCACTATATTGCCTCTTAAAACGATGCCTCCAACTCTCGGCACATCAAACACGAAACCAAAAGTCATGCTCGAAAACTTGCCTTATTTCCAACGTCAATTACCCGATGATTTGGCTAAAGTAAATGTGGTTATCAATCAAGCCGTAAAATCAGAAGTTGCGCTGATTTCGCAAATCGGCACCTACATTATCAGCGCCGGCGGCAAACGTTTACGCCCTATTATTACAATTTTGGCAGGCAAAGCATTAAATTACGATCATTCCCAATTATACTCATTGGCAGCCATGGTGGAATTTATTCACACCTCAACGCTGTTGCATGATGATGTTGTCGATGAAAGCGATCTCCGCCGCGGCCGCAAAACGGCCAACAACCTTTTTGGCAATGCTGCAGCCGTGTTGGTCGGCGACTTTTTATATACCCGAGCCTTTCAGTTGATGGTGGGCTCGGGCAGCATGAAAATCTTGGAAGTGATGGCAGATGCCACCAACATCATTGCTGAAGGTGAAGTCATGCAATTGATGAATATCGGCAATATCGACATTACTGAAGCTGAATACCTGCAAGTTATCCAATACAAAACAGCCAAATTATTCGAAGCCGCTGCCCAAGTCGGAGCCATTCTGTCCGGTGCGACAGCTGAGCAGGAAAAAGCACTCAAAGATTACGGCATGTACGTCGGCACAGCATTCCAAATTATCGACGATGTATTGGACTATTCCGGCAGCACCGATGAAATCGGCAAAAATGTCGGTGACGATTTAGCAGAAGGCAAGCCCACCCTGCCCTTGATTTATTTAATACAGCAAGGCAGCGGTGAAGCCGCCGAAGATGTGCGTAAAGCTCTGCAAAATGCCGATCGCAACTATTTCAAACAAATTCACCAACACGTTATCCGGTCGGAAGCTTTACAATATTCCACCAATGAAGCCAGAAAAGCAGTAGAAAAAGCAGTGGCCAGCTTGTCTATACTTCCCGACAATGAGTTCACCCAGGCCATGCGTCAGTTGGCCGAAGAATCTTTAGCCCGCGTTTCCTAAAAACAAGTTCGCACATAATATCCCCCGCCGTAGTTCAACGGATAGAACGTATGCCTCCTAAGCGTAAAATACAGGTTCGA
>CAYVIS010000318.1:0-1741 GCA_964451565.1 uncultured Neisseria sp. | reverse complement strand
GCGGATAAGGATGTCGGCTTCTTCGAGGCTGCCGGAAAAAGCATGGGCGATGCCGCTTTGTTTAAAACCGCTGGTTTTGATGGTTTCGGCCAGCGCGGCGGTGGCTTTGAGGTTGTGTAAGATTACTGGGCGGCGGTGTTGTTCGGCCAGTTGCAGTTGGCGGTGGAAGATATCGGTTTGGTGTTTTCGTTCGCTTTCGCCCGGTTGGTTATGCTGAAAATCAAGGCCGATTTCGCCGACCAATGCGCGGGGATGTTGGACGAGCAATCGCTGCAGCCGTACCAAATCATCATCGCTGGCTTGATGGGCAAACCACGGGTGGATACCGACGGCGCTGTGAATGTGCGGATGGCGGCTGAGTGACAGCACGGTATCGAAATCGCTGCGCTGCGTGGCGGGCACGATAAATCGGCGCACTCCGGCATGTTCTGCGGCGGCGAGAACGGCAGGCAAATCGGCATGTAGCGCAGGGTTGGCAAGATGGCAGTGGGTATCGGTAAACATAAGGGCATTGTAATGAAAGGCCGTCTGAAAAGAAACGCTTGAATGGGCGCGAGCGCCGGTGCTATGCTGCGCATTGGCAAGTATGGATGAGACTTGGAGACACTATGAAACTGGCTGAAGCATTGATGGAACGGGCTGATTTGCAGCGGCGGCTTGCGCAGATTAAAAGCCGCCTCACCGGCAATGCACAATATCAGGAAGGCGAAAAGCCGGCGGAGCAGCCGCAGGAGCTGCTGCATGAATACGAACGCACGGCGCTGGCTTTGCAGCGCTATGTGGTGGCGATTAATGAGGCAAACCACAAGGTGATGCTGCCTAACGGAACCAATATGATGGCCGCGCTGGCCGAACGCGATAGGTTGAAAGACCAACATGCGATGCTGACCGCGCTGGCCGATGCGGCCACGCCTGAGCAGCAGCGCTACAGCCGCAGCGAAATCCGCATGATTGCGGCGGTAGACGTGAAAGCAGTGCGCAAACAGGCCGATGATGCGGCGCGGCAATACCGCGAGCTGGATGTGTTGGTGCAGCAGGCCAACTGGCAATATGACGTTGATTTATAGTGGATTAAATTTGAATCAGGACAAGGCAGGAAGCCGCAGACAGTACACCTAGTACGGCAAGGCGAGCCCAACGCTGTACTGGTTCAAATTTAATTCACTATAACGAAGTAATGCGCGTTTTGGTGTAGCATCGGGCAAAAGCGGACACAAAACCAAACTTGGCGAGGCAAAGGGCTGCCTTTGGGTATTTACCCGGTACGACTGACGCCCCGTACAGGTGACTGTGTATGCATACAGTGTATTGTGACGACCATGTGTCGGTTTGCAGGGTGTGAGGGTGGGTAGCGGGAAACGTGTGTATGAGAAAGGCCGTCTGAACAATATTGGTTCAGACGGCCTTGTTGTGTCGGCAAGGTTTACAGATTGCGCAGGCGCTCTACGCTCGGGGCGTAATAATAAGCGCCGGATACGGCGGTGGACATGTGTTTGAGCAGCAGGTCGATTTTGCCGTCGGTTTCGCCGAACATATTTAAAAGCTGCTGTTCGATATTGTGCAGATTGTTGCAATAGGCGATAAACATCAGGCCGTGTTCGCCCGATACGGTGCCGTAGGGCAGGCTGCGGCGCACGATTTTGAGGCCGACGCCGTTTTCTTTGATGTTGGTGCGGCCCAGATGCGAATCGGGCAGGCGCACGTCTTTGCTGAATTCTTCGTTGGCTTCTTTGCTGCGGCC
>CAYVIS010000317.1:0-1748 GCA_964451565.1 uncultured Neisseria sp. | reverse complement strand
GAAGGACGTTTGATTCAGCGGTTTAAAACCGTCCAAGATTTGGGGAGCAGTTCAGCGTTCAGACGGCCTGATTGTAATTTAGGTATGTATATAGGGTGAATCCAATGCTCGAATCGGACATTTTTTGCATAACGGCAATAATGAACAAGAGCAAGAAACTTCACGTATTGCATCGGATACGAGTATCCGGCCTTCGTTAGTGAGATACGTCATTGCCGGGCTTGACCCGGCAATCCAGGCAGTCGGGTTACAGGAATATGCAATGTTTCAGACGGCCTCAAACCGGATTGCCGGGTCAAGCCCGGCAAGGACGATGCGTTTGATTATAGTGGATTAGATTTGAACCAGTACAGCGTTGGCTCGCCTTGCCGTACTAGTTGTACTGTCTGCGGCTCCCCGCCTTGTCCTGATTCAAATCTAATCCACTATACATAAAACATCAGGCCGTCTGAAAGCAGCCAAGCTTTCAGACGGCCTTAACATAATCACGTCAACGTCGCGATTTATGCGCGTTTGGGATCGTTCGGGCGCAGTTGTGCGGCCAGTTTGTCGAGGATGCCGTTGACGAATTTGTGGCCGTCGGTGCCGCCGAAGGTTTTGGTCACTTCGATGGCTTCGTTGATGATGACCGGATAAGGGGTTTCGGGCATTGCGCTTAATTCGTGGCAGGCCATTTGCAATACGGCGCGTTCGATGGGGCTGAGGTCGTTTTCGTCGCGGTCGAGCAGCGGGCGGATTTGCTGCATGTATTCGCGCTGGTTGGCGTGGGCGCCGAAGAAGATTTTGGTGAACAGCTCTTCGTCGGCTTTGGCAAAGTCGCTGTGTTCGCGGATGTTTTTGGCCACTTCGGGAGCGGCGGTTTGGTTGAGCGCGGCTTGGTAAAGCGCTTGTACGGCGAATTCGCGGGCGCGGCGGCGGGGTGTTTTCATGCGGGTTCCTTCAAGATGCAGGGGTTTCAGACGGCCTTTATCTTGAGGCCGTCTGAAAAAATGGGCTTATTCTTCGTCGTTTTGTGCCAGCAGGCTGTTGACCAGGTTGGCGCATTCTACGGCGACGATGGCGGCATCGGCGGCTTTTTCTTCAATGCGTGCGTGCGCCTGTTCGTCGTTTTCGGTGGTGAGGATGGCGTTGGCGATGGGCAGGTTGAAATCAAGGCCGACGCGGGTTACGCCTGCGCCGGATTCGTTGGCCACCAGCTCGAAATGATAGGTTTCGCCGCGGATAATCGCGCCGATGGCAACGAGCGCGTCGTATTGGCCGGAAGCGGCCATGCTTTGCAGCACCAGCGGCACTTCCAGCGCGCCGGGCACGGTGGCAACGGTGATGTGTTTGCTTTTCACGCCCAATTCTTGCAGTTTGTCGGTGCACACTTTGAGCATGGCGCTGCCTACTTCGTTGGTGAAACGGGCTTGGACGATGCCGATGCGCAGGCCTTTGCCGTTGAGGTTCGGTTGGATGGTGTTCATTGCGGATGCTCCCTTGCAGGGTTGGAATGGGTTGACAGGCCGTCTGAAAAGCGGCGGCCTGCGTGAAACGGTGTCAGTCTTTCGGCTGCCAGTCGGCAACGGCTTGAAATTGGCCTTCTTCGTTTAATTCCCAGGCGCTGCCTTCGGGGCGGTTGAGAAATTCGCTGATGGCGGGATTGGTCCGGGTGATGTCGCTGATGCCGTAAACGGTGAAATTATCGGGGTTGTCGGTGTATTCGTCGGTTTCGTCGCCGCTGAAAAAGCGCCAGCCGCTGTCGTTTT
>CAYVIS010000316.1:0-1751 GCA_964451565.1 uncultured Neisseria sp. | reverse complement strand
GGAATGGGAATGACAAACCAGATAATGAGCGCCAAGCCCACGGCAATCGCCGTCGATATCGGCTTGAAGCCTACTTTGCTTTCCATTTGGTGACTCCTTAAATTTGATAATGATAGAGATGATGAACCGGTAAATTTATAGCGCTTATATTAACATTTAATGAAGCGGATTTTATCTGACTCACCGCAAGAAAAGCGCGAAAATCGCGGCAAAGGCCGAATTTTTGCAATAAGTTTGTATGGTGGGTTAAGTTTGAATCAAGATAAAGTGAATGAGAAATAAAACCGTTCAATACATTCAGATGGCTGAGCTTGTCGAAGCCATGCGGAAATTTAAGAGCGGCTTCGACAAGCTCAGCCACCTGTTTTGATGTTCACGACATATCAATGTTCAGATTTAATTCTAATCCACTATAAAGCGAGCCAACGCTGTAAGGGTTCAAATCCAATCCACCATACAAAACCGTCAGGCCGTCTGAACGATGTTTCAGACGACCTGACGGTTTTCACTTTCCGGCAAACTCAAACGCAGGCTTGAAAGCGCCGGGCGGCTTCATCCCAATCCACCACCTGCCAAAACGCCTTGATATAGTCGGGGCGGCGGTTTTGGTATTGCAGGTAATAAGCGTGTTCCCACACGTCGAGCCCGATAATCGGCTGCCCTTTGCAGCCCGCCACCGCCTCGCCCATCAGCGGTGTGTCCTGATTGGCGGTCGACACCACGTTCAGACGGCCTTCATCCCACACCAGCCACGCCCAGCCTGAGCCGAAGCGCGAAGCCGCCGCTTTTTCAAATTCGGCCTGAAACGCATCTACCGAACCGAAATCGCGCTCAAGCGCCTCTTTCAGACGGCCTTGCAGCGTGGTGCCCGTTTTCAGGGTTTTCCAGAAAAACGTATGATTGGCATGGCCGCCGGCATTGTTGCGCAACACCGTCTGCTTATCCTGCGGCAGTTCGCTCAGGCGCGCCACCAATTCTTCGGCGGGCACATCGGCAAATTCGGGCAGCGATTCCAGCGCCGCATTGGCATTGTTCACATAAGCCTGATGGTGTTTGCTGTGGTGGATATTCATGGTTTGCTCGTCGAAATGCGGCTCCAGCGCATCGTAAGCATAACCGAGTTCGGGCAGGGTGTAAGCCATGTTGCTTCTCCTTGTGTGCAATATGATTATTCAACGTAACGATAATAGTTATTATTAATATAAAGAGCAAGCAAAAAAAAGCCCGTTGCCGCATAAGGTTTTTCAGACGGCCTTTGCAGTCTGCCGATAATTCGCTTCAGGCCGTCTGAAAGCGCGCCCGCCTGTCGCAAAAAAACGCTACAATAACGCCCATGAATACACCACTTTTGCAAGGCCTCAACCCCGAACAACTTTCCGCCGTCACCTGGCCGCCGCAATCCGCCCTCGTGCTCGCAGGCGCAGGCAGCGGCAAAACCCGCGTCCTCACCACCCGCATCGCCTGGCTGCTGCAAAGCGGCCAAGCGAGCGTACACAGCATCATGGCCGTTACCTTTACCAACAAAGCCGCCAAAGAAATGCAAACGCGCTTGGCCGCCATGATTCCGGTGAACGTGCGCAGCATGTGGCTGGGCACGTTTCACGGCCTCTGCCACCGCTTTTTGCGTCTGCACCACAAAGACGCCGGCCTGCCCGCCACCTTCCAGATTCTCGACAGCGGCGACCAGCTCGCGCTCATCAAGCGCATGCTCAAAGCGCTCAACATCGCCGAAGAAATCATCGCCCCGCGCA